>JAYVXI010000171.1:0-4869 GCA_043785305.1 Limnoglobus sp.
GTCGAGTATTGACGGATTGTTGTAACTCCAATCAATACCACATCTTAGGCCGCCGCGCTACTCCACTTTCGCAAAAGCGATGAAATATCCGGGCTAAGAACGGCGCTGTTATGAAATGGACGTTCAAAATCTCGGCGGATGGCAAGCGGATCGTCGCCAACTCGCAGTCCGCTACAGGGCCGGACCGATATTCGATCGATGTGTGGGACGCAACATCGGGCCAGTCGATCTTCGATTTCAGGTATCCGCAAGATAAACAGTGGCGATGTGAGACTTCCAATTCCATCACACCCGATGGAACGAAGGTCGCCAGTTTGGTACGCAAAAGCGATCTGTTCACCGGGCACATTCAGATGGAGTTCTTCGCAATCGATCTGCGTACGAAAACCAAGATCGGCCAAAGTACTGTTGCGAATCCCGTCTGGCACGGCAATCTCGTCGTCATTGCAGCAACGGACAATCGTTCGGCATTGGTGTGCAATGGTCACGAATCGCTGACGGTGTGGGACATACCGACTGCAAAATACGTGCGCACGCTTTTGGACGTCTCGGACGCTTCCACGCCGCCGTGTTTCAGCCCGAATGGTCGCCTGCTCGCGATTGCGGGTTCGATTGATGATGATGATAAAAGCCCCTCTCTGTATTACGTTCGCATCATCGAATGGGCTTCGGGCCAAGTGCGTCGCGAAATCCCACTTGAATCACAAGGGCAAAGCCTCTGTTTCCACCCTGATGGCACGCAGTTGGCCATAGGCACCAGCGATTCAACGGTGCTAATTTTCGACGTCGGCAAATCGCTGCCGCTGATCGAGAAACTCCACACACCAGACGAGCTTACCGATGCAATCTGCGGCAATTCCGCGAAGCGTGCCTGGGATGCGATTCGCGAACTGTCGACGCGCCCCGAAGTGGCCATCCCGCTACTCAGTGCGAAGATCCAACCGATCCCCAAGCTGGCCAAGCCGACGCCAGAACAGATCGCCGCGTGGCTGGTTCAGCTCGATGCCCCCGCATTCGCAGTGCGGGAATCGGCGAGCCAATTCTTGAAAGCGAAGGGTATCGGCTTCGTGGCCGAGTTACAGGCGGCGACTCAAACGACGCCTTCGTTGGAAGTGAAATCGCGATTGGAAACGATCGTCGAACATCTATTGAAACCTCCACTGCCGAACGTGATGGAGGCCCGCGCCATCGAGTTGCTCGAACGCATCGGCTCCGCCGATGCGCAAACGCTGTTAGCAAAAATTGCCGCCGGCGAACCGACTCACGTCTTCACGCAAGATGCGATTGCCAGCCTGAAGCGACTCCAATTGAGAAAGTAACAATCGAACATCACTGCCCCTTCAATCGCCGGATCGCTTCGGTGGCGTCCCAGTATTTCGGGTGCTGTTCGTAAGCGGTCACTTGCTCGTAGAACGAGATCGCTTTGTTCGTGTCGCCACCGGCTTCGTAGGAACGGGCGATGTGGAACAGTGTGTCTGCGCCGCTCTTCGAGTAGTCGCGGTAATCGAGGTAGCACTGCACCGCCAAGTCCGGGCGATTGAGTTCGTTCAGGTACATATCGCCGACTAATTTCGATGCCTGGAACCATGCTTCCTTGTCTTCGGAGCCGCTCGGTTTGGCTTCGCGAATGTCTTCGAGCAGGTGCAGTGCCGCATCGTTTTCGCCCTTGCGCAGAAGGCAACGTGCCTCGGATAGTTGCACGGGGGCCGAGTCGGGTTTGATCACCCGTGCGAGCCGCGAGAGGTGCAACGCCCAGTCGATCAAGCCGAGGTCGGCCTCGCGCTGATCGAGGATCTGCTTCGCCTTCGTCGTGCAATACGTCACGTCGAAAAAGCGAAAGACTTTGTCCTTCACGCTCTTCAGCTTCTCGACATCGACCGAGTAATAATACTTGTCTTTCTTCTCGAGGAAGTCGCGATCCTTGCCGTTGTAGACGAGGCCGGTTTCGGTCATCAAGAGCGCGTTCAGCGGGTCTTTGTTTTTCTCGTAAAGGTCCGCCATTTTGCGGAACGACTCGGCTTCGTTGCGGCCGCCTTCGAGGTACAGCCGCAGGTCGCCGATGGCGGCATCGTAGTCGCCGCGTGCCTCGGCGGAGGCGGCGAGCGTTTGCAGGGTACGGAAGTAAATCGCGCGTTGATCTTCGGGTAATGCCTTCGGGCCGACCTGCACGCCGCAACGCTTGACTTGCTCGAAATAACCTTGCGCCTCAGCGGTTTGGCCGTGCAGTGTGGCGACCTCGGCGAGTTTGCCGAAGATTGTCGGCCCGCGACCGGGCAGGCCACGCCCCGCGATTCGCAGGAACGCCATGCCGCGTTCGCGGTTGTCGGCCTCAGTGTTGTCCACCAGCGCGAAGCCGAGTTGTTCGACGTAATCGTAATGGAACTCTTCCGGCAACCCGGATGCGGCATCGGCGACGAATTCGGACTCGGTCAGCGAGGCGTAGAGCATCGACTTGAGTTCGTGTGCCGCACCGTCGTTCGGCTCGGCGGCCAATTGCCGTTCGACCGCAGCGATGGCGGACATGCGACGGCCCGGCTTCGCGAGTTCGTTCGTGCCGAGACGCTTCACCAACTCCGGGTGCAACCGCGTCGCCAAATCCCACGCACCGAACAACACGGGGTTCCGCTTCGCCGCATCGTACGGCGTCTCGGGGTCGAGCAATCGCGTGAGTGTGCCGGCGGCGGCGTCGAACTCCTTGGCGTGCGTTTGCGAGACGGCACGCAGGTAGTCGACGCGGGCCGCGAGCTTCGGCGCTTGCCGTTCGACCAGCGTCAGCATCTGCCCGGCTTTCTGGCGTTGCCCCACCGTTGGCACCTGCCCGCCGAGCAACATCGACCCCGCTTGGTTCAAACAGAAATCGTAATCGAGATGATCGAGCAGTGCGGAATCCGACGCCAGTTTCGTCACATCGACATCCTGGTGCAATGCCCACATTCCCTGCGTCGCGAGTTCGTTCGTCGGGCTTAGCCGCAAGGCACGTTTGAAGCTGATGAGCGCGGGCAGGTGCTGGCCGAGATTGAGCGCCGAGTAGCCGCGCAACACGTGCTTGAACACGCGCAACCCCGGCATGATCCGCGTGACGTAGACGAAGTACACGATCAACGGCGCGAAGAAAATCAGCTTGCCCGCAAATAGATCGGCACCCGATTCGATGCCGAGCAGATACAGCCCGATGCCGAGCGCGGCACAGATCGCGGCGATCTCGACTTCGGATTCTTCCGCCTCGCCGCAGAACGTCAGCAGGTAAAAGAACGGCAACCCCGCGAGCACGATGAACGCGAAATTCTGCTTCGACGACGCCGCCGACAGGCCCGCGAGGAGTTCGAGATAATAGAGGGCGAAGTAAACGAGCGCCGCCCCGACGATGGCGGCCAAGCCGAATCGCCAGGCCCAGTCTTTGACTTCGCGCAACTGCTGGAAGCCATACCCGAGTATCGCGCCGCCGACGACGAAGTACGCGAGCCAGCCGGTGACCGGTTCTGCCGAATCGACATCGACTTCGACGACGAGGCCGATGGCCAGCCCCGCCACGAGGCCCGCGTAAATCCAGAATGGCGATTCGAGCAAAACTACTAGCGGAAACGCCTTCAGGTTCGTTCCGGGCCGGTATCCGCGGCGAATCTGGATGACCGCCCCCGCGATCAGGCCGAGGACCAGCCCGCCCACGGCGAAGCCAAGTATGCGGCCAAAACGCGGCCAGTCGGGTGTGGGCGGCGGCAAGATCAGCGCTAAATACGCCCATAACCCGAGGAAGACGCCCTTGAGCAGATATTCGCGAAGTATCGGGTTCATGACCGTGCGACCCGGTGGGGTGAGTTCGTGTACAGCTAAAGATAGAAGTCCACCCATCGGAGAAGTAGGGCAGTCCCGAAGGAACAAGCCCGTAGGCGATTATTCGAGGGAGGGCGGTTGTCATTTGCTTATTTGTTTATTAAATTAATATCAGGTATGCAAGCCGCATTATATTCGAGCAACAAACGTGGCCAAAAAGGCAGAACTTGAGTCAGCTTGGCTGAGGTATTGGAAAATTGCGCGAAAAGTAGACGCCCTGCTAATTGATGGACGTTACAACGAAACAATCGACTTGTCGCTACAGAGCCTCGAACACCTCGATTTTTCCACGCAGTACCAGCAAAAGTTCCTGAATCGAAATCCACCTGCCGTCGATACGTTGTCGCACATTGTGGAATTTGCGCCACTGTTCTTCCGCACCGATGCACTCAAGCGACTAGCATCGATGACCAAAATCATTCGCACTTTGGAAGGTCGCACGGGTCTACCACTCGCGGTGAAGTTGATTTCCGCGCCACATCGGATGAAGCAGGCGTATCAGTTTTGGAAAGCGATAGAAGACCAAGTCGATGCGGCCATCGTGCAAAAAGATTCGTCGAGCGAGACGACTGTATTCGGCAAAATCTGGATGCACGCAGGTTTGGTATATTTGCATAAAGACAACGTGCGAACGATGTGGAAATTGCGAACGGATTTCACACAGTCGATCGCTTGCAAGTGCCACTTGTGTGGCCACACCATAAAAGCGAAGAAATCAATTGTCCTCGACGATACGGATTGTTTGAATTGCGGCCGAAGGACAACATGGCTATTACTTGCAGAAACCACCTGAGTAACAAATATGGGTATTGTTCTGTTAATGATTCTCGGCTTCGTATGCGGTGGCGTATGCGTTTGGTTCATATATGAAATACGGCGTAGGCGGGTTGCCGAATTACATGAAATACTTCAGCAACAGCAAACTGCGCAGAATCACCTAAAGCCTGTTATGTACTTTCGCTCGCCAAATTGGCGATGCGGCGGAGCAACAGCCCTGCGAACGCGACCCAGTGCCAGCCGGCCAGTGTCTCGGTGAGA
>JAYVXI010000172.1:0-14887 GCA_043785305.1 Limnoglobus sp.
GCACGTTCCCGCTACCGCCGAACTCCGAACTCGTAGACATCGACGGACGCCCGCACGTTCGCATGAAGGAACGCGGGAAGCCGGTTCTGTACCGAATCACCAAGGACGGGACGAAATACCTTCGGCCATTGAATCGCTGGTACTTCGAGTGCCGCGACGCGAACGGAACCATTCGCAGAGTGAAAGGCTACGCGGACCTGAAGGCGACGGAGCAACTCGCTGCGGAAATGGAACGCAAGGCCGAACGTCTGCGTTGCGGGTTCTCCGACCCGTCAGAAGCCCACATTCGCCGCCCGCTTGCCGAACACCTGAAAGATTACGCTGCGTACCTCGAAGCGAAGGGGGGCACGGCGAAACACATTCGCGATACCACCGCCCGCGTGTCCGCTCTGCTTTCCGGTTGTGGGTTTGCATTCTTCAAAGATGCCGACGCGGGCAAGGCCGCCGAATGGCTTGTCGCACGCCGCCGCAACGGGACACCGATCGAACTACCGTCGAAAGTGGAAGTATTCCGCCCGTCTGAGGCCGCTGCCTTGCTGGGAATCTCGGCTTCAGCGCTTTCGCGTAGTCTCGGTCGGAACCTTCTCACCGCGACGGGGAGCGGTAAATCGCGTCGGCTGACACGCGCAACGGTCGAAGCACTCTGCGTTGTTGCGGCGCGTGGCGTGGGGCCTGCAACCGTGAACCATTACGTCGTTGCCGTTCGCGGGTTCTTCCGCTGGCTCGTAAAGGCGAACCGAATCGGCTCGAACCCGCTCGAATCGTTGACGCTCTTAAATGCCGCTGTGGACGTGAGGCGACAACGCCGCGAACTGACTTCCGATGAACTACGCCGGTTGTTCGTCGCCGCCCGCGATAGCGAACGCACGTTTCGCGGGCTGACGGGTTCGGATCGGTACTTTCTGTATCTGGCCGCCGCTGGCACTGGCTTTCGGGCGAACGCCCTTGCGAATCTGACACCTGCCGTCTTCGACCTCGATGCCGATACGCCAACCGTGACGCTGGCGGCCCGCTTCAACAAGTCGCGCAAGCTGAAGGTGCAACCGCTACCCGTGGACGTGGCGACTGCACTGCGCGAATTCATCACCGGGAAGCCCGCCAACGCGCCGCTATGGGGCGGAACGTGGGCAAAGGATCAACGCGGGGCGGAAATGCTCCGCGCCGATCTCGAAGCCGCTGGCATCGCCTATTTCGTCGAAGGGCCGGACGGGTTGGAATATGCCGACTTCCATTCGCTACGGCATTCGTACCTGACGTTGGGCGGACGTGCGGGCATCGACTTGCGAACGCTGCAAGAACTGGCAGGGCATTCGGACCCGAAACTCACCGCTCGCTACTCGCATCGCCGGTTGTACGATCTCGCCGGGGCCGTGGAGAAACTGCCGAACCTCGTTCCATCGATCTCGCCAGTGGCATCGAACGCATCGGAAATCCCCCTTCGCATGACCGGTACCGATGCGGTTTCGGTTGCAGTGCCGGTTGCAGTGCCGGTTGCAGTAACAGGGGGCATCGGGTTGCATCGAACTGCACTGAAGTACACTTCGGGCCTCTTCGATGAAACGAGTGGCGGTTCGGCGGAAAGCCTGGAAATGAAGCAGACCGGCGCTGTTTTGCACCGGTCTGCCGAAGATTGCACCAGTGCCTCGGAAAGGGCTCGAACCTTTGACCCGCTGATTAAGAGTCAGCTGCTCTACCAACTGAGCTACCGAGGCTAGTAAAGTCATTTTGCAACTCCAGGCGATTTCCTTCAAGGCCACATCGTCGGTTTTTTGCGGACGATGCGAATCCGGGCGGGGTTGTGCTTGTCGGTTCGATGGTGTGCGGCTTACAATCCGCACTATTGTTCCCTCACTGGATAATCCCATGGCCGAGCCGATCCTCGTAGCGAAATCCCCCGAAGACCTCGAACTGTTGCCGAAGATGGCGAACCGGCACGGGCTGGTGGCGGGTGCCACGGGGACGGGCAAAACCGTGACGCTGCAAAAGCTCGCGGAGGGCTTCAGCCGAATTGGGGTGCCGGTGTTTCTGGCGGACGTGAAGGGCGATCTTTCCGGGTTGTGCAAACCGGGAACGCCGAAGCCACCGATTGCGGAGCGGATCGCGCTACTCGAAATTCCGGACTTCGAATATTGTGCCTTCCCCGTGGCGTTCTGGGACGTCTTCGGCGAACGCGGTCATCCCGTGCGCGCGACGATCTCCGAGATGGGGCCGTTGTTGCTTTCGCGATTACTGAACCTGAACGACACGCAAGCGGGCGTGTTGCAGATCGCGTTCAAAGTCGCCGACGATAACGGGCTGTTGTTGCTCGACTTGAAAGACTTGAAGGCGATGCTTCAGTACGTCGGCGACAATTCCAAAGACCTCAAAACCGAATACGGAAACATCTCGCCGGCGAGCGTGGGCGCGATCCAGCGCGGGTTGCTGGTACTGTCCGAACAAGGCGGCGAGAGCTTCTTCGGCGAACCGGCTTTGGACCTCATGGACTTCATCCAGAACGACGCGAAGGGGCACGGCGTCATCAACGTGCTGGCGGCGGACAAACTGCTGTTGTCGCCGCAACTGTACGCCACGTTCCTGCTATGGATGCTCGCGGAACTGTTCGAGCGACTGCCGGAAGTCGGCGATTTGGACAAGCCGAAGCTCGTGTTTTTCTTCGACGAAGCGCACCTGTTGTTTACGGACGCGCCGAAGTCGTTGCTCGAAAAGATCGAGCAAGTCGTACGGTTGATCCGCTCGAAAGGCGTCGGCATTTACTTCGTCACGCAGAACCCGCTGGACATCCCGGAGACGGTGCTCGCGCAGCTGGGGAACCGCGTGCAACATGCGTTGCGGGCGTTTACGCCACGCGATCAGAAGGCGGTGCGAACGGCGGCGGAGACGTTCCGCACGAATCCGAATTTGGACACCGCATCGGTGATTACACAGCTTGCGGTGGGCGAGGCGTTGATCTCGTTCCTCGATGCGAAGGGCACGCCGGCGATGGTGCAACTGGGGCGCGTGATTCCGCCGAGTGCGCAGATCGGCCCGATCACCGATGCGGAGCGATTAGACGTGATGAAGAACTCGGTCGTGTTTGGGGTGTACGAAAAGATCGTCGATCGGGAATCGGCATACGAGATTCTGCGCGGTCGTGCGGATGGCACCGCGAAGCCCACTGCGAGTGGCAATAGCGAAGCCGACATGCAGGCGAAACGCGACGAATTCGCGAAGAAACAAGCCGAGCAAGTCGCCGCGAAGGAACCGAAAGCACCCGCTCGCCGTACCGACAGCGTTTTTCTCGCCTTTTGCAAAAGTGCGGCCCGTTCGATAGCCACATCGGTCGGGCGCGTCGTCACGCGCGGAATTTTCGACGTGATCCTCGGCGGCGGCAAGAAGCGATGATGCCGTAATAAAGTCGGACCCGCCACATTCGCTATCGTGGGTTACACCCGATTTCTCAGGTGCAGTGCCAACACCGAAAGGACGGGTCCGATGTTCGATACGCTACACGATGCGGATGATGATGTCCATAAGGAGGTGTCGAGTCGTGCGAATCGGCAACAGTTTGGGTAAGCCTCGTGGCGTCCTGCAACGATTGCGATGTTTGGCCAGTTTTGCGGAATGTGCGATCTGCGGCAAGTTTGCGGGAAGCGGCCTCATGTTTTGAATGCGGTCGTGCCGATTATTCTGCTTAGAGCAAACAATCCGTGCGCGGGCGGTGGCACAAGTGGGGCCCGCCGCGGCCAAGGCAGTTCAGGAGTGTACCATGATTAAAGGATTTTTCGGTACGATTGCGGCCTTGGCGGCCGGGGCGGGAATCGCCGTGGGGCAGTCGCCTTTCGTACCTCCGCCGACACCGATTTCACCCGCAATGAACTACGGCGAAGTGCAACCCGCCGAGTTCAACGTACCGCAACAAGTGATTCCTCCTCAGTTCGGCCAAGGCGGACCCGGCGGACCCGGTGGCCCCGGCGGCATGATGGATGGCCCCCCCGGTTTGACCGGGCCGAACGGGATGCCATCGTATCCGCCACCCGGCCAGTACGGTGCGCAATCGTACGAGTCGGCGATCAATCCGAATCGGTCGTCGCCATCGGGCGTGTCGCACTATTATTTAACTTTCGATTACTTACTGTGGTCGGTCAGTGCGCAGCCATCGAACGTGCCGTATGTCACCACGAGCGCCCCGTCGGATCGCGGCCTCGCCGGACGATCGACGACCGCGCTGCTGTACAGTAACACCGATCTCGGTTACGGCCTGTCGAGTGGGTTCCGCGTGACGGGCGGTTGGTTCAAAGGCGAAGACCGCCGCTACGGTTACGAAATTTCCGGCTTTTCGCTCGAACAAAAATCGAACAGTTTCTACGCTCAGTCGGCGAACAATGGCGTGCCCGTCCTGGCTCGGCCGTTCATCGATGCGACGAACAACAGCCCGGCCGTGCTGACGATCTCACAGCCGAACTTGGCAAACGGTAACGTCCTCGTTGCGACCTCGAACCGCATCTTCGGTGCGGAAGTCAGCGGGATCGTGAACATGTATCGCGGTTGCCCGACCGACGGTGCCCGCTTCACGGCCAACGGTTTGCTCGGCTTCCGGTTCATGGAAATCGACGAGAAGCTCGAAATCTCCTCGGCTTCGACGCTGTTGGGCGGCGGGGCACCGCTGTTCAACGGGCTGCCGGTCTTCGCACCGGGAACGATCACCGTGCAAGACGGCTTCCACGCGGTCAATCGGTTCTACGGCGGTCAAGCTGGGTTTCAGACCGAACTCCGCTACAGCCGTTACACCTTCGGCTTCACCGGCAAAGTGGCGATCGGTCTGATGAACCAGACGCTCGACATCACCGGTCAGTCGGCACTGCTCGACCCGACGCGCGGGCTGGCCCAAGTGGCACTAGGCGGCGTATATGCGAACTCGATGAACATTGGGCGATACCGCAACGACGAATTCGCCGTGGTTCCCGAGTTCAGCGGCACGTTCGGTTACAACTGGACGTCGTGGCTGACGACGTCGGTCGGGTACAACTTCCTGTACGCCAACCGCGTGTTGCGTCCCGGCAATTCGTTCAGCGACCGCGTGAACCCTGCGGTGCTGCCAACGAGTCAGAACTTCGGAACCGGCAGCGTCGTCCCGATCGTCAATCGGGCACTCACGCAAGACGAACTGTTCGCACAAGGCGTCACGTTCAGCTTGCTCATGAAGTATTAAACGACGTCGGATCCAACGCAAAACGGGGGCCACGAGGCCCCCGTTTTCTTATACTTCGGGCGGTGTGATTCGATACGTTTTTGTTAGCCCGACGCGCAAGCGAGGGGAACCCGCGAGAAGGAACGACATCGCAGAAACGACAGTAAACCCTCGCTAGCGCGTCGGGCTAACAAGAATGGTTTGTTAGACCGGTGACGTGTCATTTCCGACCGTGTGAAGTATAAATTGGCGACCCCCATGACCTCGCGTGAGTTTGCGATTGAAGTCGTTCGGAAACTCCAGGCGGCGGGGTTTGTGGCGCTGTGGGCGGGCGGTTGCGTCCGCGATGAACTGCTCGGCCTCGTGCCCGCCGATTACGATGTGGCGAGCGATGCGCGACCCGAACAGGTGAAATTACTCTTTCGCCGCTGCGTCGAAATCGGCGTCGCGTTCGGCGTCATCGAAGTCATCGGGCCGCGCGGCAACGATGGCGAATGGCTCAAAGTGCAAGTCGCCACGTTCCGCACCGATGGCACCTATAGCGACGGTCGCCGACCGGATTCCGTCGCGTTTTGTTCCCCCGAAGAAGATGCAAAGCGCCGCGACTTCACGATCAACGGCATGTTCTTCGATCCCATCACGCAGACGGTCTTCGACTACGTCGATGGCCAAAATGACCTGCAAAACAAGGTGCTGCGTGCGATCGGCAATCCGAGCGATCGCTTTGCCGAAGATAAATTACGCGTGTTGCGTGCCGTGCGGATGGCGACGCGATTCGACCTGCATCTCGACCCGGAAACTCGCGCCGCGGGGAGGGCGATGGCCCCGCAGATTCGTGCCGTCAGCCCCGAGCGGATCGCCGATGAACTCCGCAAGTTGCTCGTGCATCCACGGCGGGCGCGGGGCGGCGAACTGCTCCGCGACTTCGGGTTGCTCGAACCGATCCTGCCCGAATTGCTGCCGACGTATGATGCCGATCAGCGGGTACTCGCAGCGTTGCCGAGTGCGTGTTCGTTCCCGCTCGCGTTCGCCGCGATGTTGCGTTCAGTGGGAATTCGCACGGCACGCACGATTGCCAATCGACTTAAATTTTCCAACGACGAACTGGCGCGAATCGTCTGGCTCGTTGGCCACCGCGAGGCATTACTCGAAGCGGTAACGATGCCGAACCACCAACGGCAACCGCTGCTCATCCACGACGGCATCGACGAGTGTTTGGTGCTACACCGTGCCGAAGCGATAGCCTCAAATGCAGCGATCACGCACGTCGAATTTTGCGAACGAGTCTTGCGCGATACGCTGCCGGAATTGCTGAACCCGTTGCCACTATTAACCGGCGACGATCTGATTGCAATCGGTTGGACGCCGGGTAAGTTATTCAAAATTGTGCTGGAAACCGTGCGGAATCGGCAACTCGATGGCGAACTGACGACGAGTGACGAGGCGATGTCAGTAGCGAATGAAATCAAGTTAGCGGGACGATGAGCCGGTCCAGAACATCGAGCGTGCGCTCGGTGGCTCCTTGCTGATCGCGAACGAAAGTGCGAGCGGCTTCGCCCATTGCTTGCCGACGAGTGGGATCTGCCAAAAGCTCGTCGATCGCCACCGCGACCGCATCGGCATCGGGAACCATTATCGCGCCATTCACTTCAACGAGTCGTTTCGCGGCATCGCGGAAGTTCCAGATGTGCGGACCGAAAACGGTCGGCACGCCGTAGCCTGCGGGTTCGATCATACTCTGCCCGCCACGCTTCCCATCGAGCGTACCGCCGACGTAACCGACATCGGCCAAGCCCCAAGCCGCACCGAGTTCGCCGACCGAATCGAGCAAGAGTATCGGCAATGACACCGGGGTGACAATCCGACTGCGACGGTGGTATGTCAGTCCGGAACGATCCAGTAATTCGGCCACGTACTCGAAGCGGTCCGGGTGCCGTGGCACGAGGATCAAACGCAACTTCGGGAAACGCGGTTGCAGCGTGCGGAACGCTTCGATCACGATCACTTCTTCCGGCGCGTGCGTGCTGCCTGCCACCCAGATCGTTTGCGTATCATCGATGGCCAACAACCGCCGCAGTTCGCGACCCTTCGGCGTGTCGCGCTCGCCGCTGGCCCCGTCGTACTTCACCGAACCGGTGACGGTCAGCTTCGATACTTCGACGCCGAGTTGTGCGAATCGCGCCGCATACTCTTCGGCTTGTACCGCGATCGCGCTCACATGGCGGAATAGCATCCGTCGGGCCAGCCACGCGATGCGTCGATAGCGCTCGAAGCTGCGCGGGCTGAGCCGGGCGTTGACCACCGCCACGGGGATATTTTGCGAGTGCGCGATCCGCACGAAGTTCGGCCACAACTCCGCTTCGGCGAGCACGATCAGCGCGGGTTGCACCCGTGCCAGTGCCGTGCGAACCGCCCACGTGAAATCGAACGGCCACGCGATGACGGTGCCATCGGCGAAGCGGTTCCGTGCCTCCGACAGCCCGGTGTCCGTTGTGCTCGATACGACGATCTGCCAGTCCGGGTGGCGTTTGCGAAATGCGGTCACGAGCGTCGTGAGCAAGTGAATCTCGCCAACGCTGACGCCGTGAAACCACGCGACCGGTGCCGGGGATTTCACAATCGTCACGCGGCCGAGTAACTTCGCCGACAGGTTTTGGCGGTAACGGCTCGTTCGCCACGACCGCCAAACGAGCCACGGCGACAACAGCGCGAAGATCGACGAGTACAACAGATTCAGCAGCACGGGGAACGATCCATTGAGTTTTTCTCAAGTTGCGCGCAAGAAAGCGTCGGCCGCGCGGTTTCCTCTTGTGGAGAGCCTTCCGGTTCTCCCATCACCATGAGGTCTCCGCGATGCGTATCCATCAGATTGCGGTCGGTGCGATTGCGGCGGTCAGCATGATCGCCCTCAGTCAGTCTACGGCGTCGGCACAGGTTACTGTGCAAACCGGTCCACCGGTTGTCATCACACAGTCTTACGGCGACGGTTACTATCAGCCGTCGTATTCCACGCCCTATTACGGCCCGCGCTACGTCAGCCCGTTCAACTCATACGGCGTTCCGAGCTACGGCTACCGTAACGCGAACTACGGTCATCGTCCCGCTTATGGCCTGAGCTACGGCAGCTACGGCCCCGGTTTCGGTTACAACCGCGGCTACTATTCGCGCCCTGGCGTTTCGTTCGGCTTCAACTTCCGGTAATGATCGGTACGACGAAATACACACAGACCACGGTTAAAACACCGTGGTCTGTGTGTATTTCGGCGAACGCTGGGTGTTCGCTCACTGATCGTGCCTGGGTCGCAGACAATCTATCCATTTGTGGTTCATCCGGAATATTCTCGCCATTTTCTTTAACACCGACAGCGTCGATGCCTCGGCGCAGAGGTATCAGTCTAGAATCCGCTGTCGTTTAGCGGATCGCTTGATATGATGCGTGAATCGAATACCTAACCCGTAGCCCTGCGAGCTAAGCGAACCGGTATGTCCACGACTTATACCGTGACTGCGAACGTGAAGTGCTGGAAGAAGCACGAATGCGTCGATTGCGGATGCGAATTTCGCTACCAATTCAAGCGAACGATTCAGGGCACGGGCAACTCCGAGAAAGCAGCCCACGCCTCCGCGAACAAAATCGTCGAAAAGACACTTCGGCAAGAAGTCGACGTTCGGCCCTGCCCGAGTTGCGGTCGCATTCAGCCCGACATGATCGGTCAAGTGAAAGCGCGACGCCATGCGCTCGTCGGCTGGGTGACTCTCCCAATCTTCGCGATCCTCATCGTTCTCGGCGCGACGTACGTTCTCGGTGGGAGCGTCGCACCAATAATCGTGGCGTCGATCTCGGTTGCGGCAGTCGTTTTCAACATCGTCATTGCTATCGGGAACCCGAACAGCGACCTCGAAGCGAACCGTTCCAGTACCGAAAAGTCCGTGCGAAAAGGCGACGTCGAAATCACCGAAGAAGGCAAAACATCGGGCCTCGAAAAGCCACCGCACCCGATGGGCATCCCACACTGGATCGGGATCGCCGCCGGTGGTTTCGCCGCGCTCGTGGCGCTCGCCCCAATGATCTGCACGAGCTTCAACGGGCTAAACGTGAACCGGACTTCCTACCCGCAAGTCGTTTCCCCCGGCGATGCGGTCACGGTCTATTTCGACGACACGATCGATTGCGTCAAGAGTTATTGGAACGGGTCGCCGATGGCGCGGGTGACGAACGCGGCCGAGTTGGGCATCGCCGAAGGGCTATCGGCGACGAGCAAAAGCAGTTCGTGGGGCGGCAATATCACGGTGAAGAGTAGCGAGAAGCACACATCGCCGAGCATCTGGGCGACGATCGCGTTGCCGAGCGACCCGAAACTCGCGAATCGCACGATCCGCGTTCACATCGATATGAACGTGCGCTATCCGAACTCCGATGCGAGCGATCGCTTCCTCACTCACAACAAGCAGATGAGCAAAGACGTGGAAATTGCCGTGTCGCCACCGGGCGCAAGTACAAAGTTATGGTACACTCTGGTGGTTGGGCATGGTCGGTGGGAGTCTGCTCTCGGTCGGTTCGTGCTTCTACCTGCGATCGCTGGCGAAGTCGCTGCAAGCCCACGCGATCCCGCCCGATATCGAGTCGATTCAGGACGAAGAGAAAGACGACGAAGCGGACGACGACGAGTGATGGAGAGACCCGAACAACACTGATGGCTGCCTATTCTTTTAGCTTCCGATGCCGCAAACGCTACACCTGCGTGGGGTGTGGGTGCGTCTATCGAATGCGCGACGAGCGCGTCATCGACGAACCGGCTCGCTCCGAAGACGCCGCGACGAAGCTGGCAACGAATCAACTGACGAGCGAACTGCAAGCCGAACCGAACGCGACGGCCTGCCCCGATTGCGGACGGTTCCAGCCCGATTGGGTCGGGCTTAAAAATGCGAAGCAACACCTGCGTATCGCGATCCTCGGGCTGATCGCAGTCGCGATCGTTGCCGGGATCGCGTTTATTTCCGGTATGGATGGGCTGGTGTTCGGGTGTCTCGTCGGTGTCGTCGGGTTGGCTGTCGCACTCGCGCACACGTCGATCTCGTTGATGAACCCGAATCGCGATTTGGAAGCGAACCGCACGGCGAGCCGATCCCACGAGGAAGACGGCGATTTGGACGTGGTCAAAGAGGGGGATCGAAGTAAACAGAAGCGGGCGCTCAGCCCGATCACCCGTTGGCACGTCGTCGCGCACCTTTGCACGTTCATGGCCGCGATCGTTCTCCTCGCCCCGGCCGCCGCCGAGATCAAAACGCAACAACCGACGATCCTCGAAGGCTATTTTAACGAACCGGTGCGGATCGAATTCCCCGACCGCTTCGATGCCATCGGTGGGTATTGGACCGCGAAGCCGCCGCGTGTGACGTTCCGCAACCTCGGCGATACCTCGCGACAGCCCGTTGTCACTTCCAACGTATTATCGTCGATGGTCGTGAAGCACGAACCGGTTTGGTTGCGCACGACGCCAGCGAGTGAAGTGACACCCGCGATGGAAATCACCATCGCGAATTCCGGCGCGATAAGCATGTTGGTCGAAGTTCACGTCGATCTCGACGTCGCGTTTTATCGAACCGACACGAAAGGCGTCGCCACCGAACGCAATCAGACGGTCTCGACGAATACCTTGGTGCAACTGGACGGCGGTGGAAGTGCGTTCGGCTACTTGCGGAAGACGGTCCGCGCCATCTGGGTCGGCGTCGGCTTCGGTACGCTCATGCTCTGCTGCGCGGGGATGCTCCTCCGCTCGCTGTCGCTCGGCCACGCCGCATTTGCGAACCCGATGCAAGTCGAAATCGACGAAGTCGCGATGACGACCAGCCACCGCGACGACCGACCCACCGCGAGTTCCCCGCGACTCAAAGACGACGACGAACCGACTCTCTGAAACGAGGCAAACGATGGCTACCCGATGGCTGACTGCGACTGTGTGCCTGTTGGCGATGGCGATGATTGGCTACGCCGCCGACCCCGTGAAACCGATCCCGTTCGGTACTTTGAAGTCCGAAACGCCCGCCGATTGGAAGGCAGAGAAGCCCGCGAACCGGCTGCGGTCGCACCAGTTCAAAATCGCATCGGGCGAGGAAGGCCTCGCCGATGCCGAAGTGATCGTGATGCCCGAATCGTCGTCGAAACCCGACAAGGAATTCCCACGCTGGAAGACGCAGTTCGTGCTCGCCGACGGCATGAAGATCGAAGACATCGCCAAGGAAACGAAGTTCGACGTGAGCGGCGCGACGGTCCACTTGCTCGACATCAGCGGAACGTGGAAGCACAAGGAACGCCCGTTCGACCCGAAATCGAAAGAAGAAACGAAGCCCGAATATCGCGTCGTCTGGGGTATCGTCGTCGTAAAAGATGAAGCCACACACGTGCGACTGAGCGGCCCGGACAAAGTCGTCGCGAAGCAGTTCCCCGCCTTCGAGAAATGGCTGAAGTCGATCAAGTAAACATCACGCCGTGCCGAATTGGCGATCCCCCGCGTCGCCGAGGCCCGGTACGATGTAGCCGAGTTCGTTGAGGTGCGAATCGATCGCCGCCAGATACACCGGCACATCGGGGTGCGCATCCTGCAATGCGGCCACGCCCTCCGGCGCGGCGATCAAGCCGATGAACTTCACGTTCGGCGTCCCGGCTAACTTCAACAACCGAATCGCTTCAATCGCCGAACCGCCCGTCGCCAACATCGGATCGAGGACGATGCCGAGGTGCATATCGGGCTTCGGCGGCAGTTTGTTGTAGTACGTCACCGGTTTCAGCGTCGTGTGATCGCGATAGAGGCCGATGTGCCACACGCTCGCTTCGGGCATCGCGTCGAGCATCGCGTTCGCCATGCCCAACCCGGCCCGCAACACCGGCACCAACCCCACTTTCACCGCGACTTCTTGCCCCGTACAAACGACTAACGGCGTCGAAACCATCACGGGCCGCAACGTCAAGTCGCGCGTCGCTTCGTAAAAAAGCACCTGCGCAATTTCATACACCAACTCGCGAAATTGCGACGACGATGTCTCTTGGCTTCGCAACCGCGACAGCTTGTGCAACACCAACGGGTGCGTCGAAACGGCAACGGGTGCGATCATATACTCCTCGCGGTCGGAAATGAAACGTTTCCAGAATCACAATCGAATCCCGTTAGCTAGCGAGGGATTATTATCGTATTTGCAATGTCGTGCCTTCTCGCGGGTTCCTCGCTTGCGCGCTTGCGCGCGGGCTAACAAGAACGGATCGAATCACCCCACTCGTAGTGTAAACATCGTGGGTGTGAGATTTAATTCGGCAAACCGGGGCGACTGCCCGACGAACCGGGTGGCTTTTGCAATGACCGCGCGTCGAACGGCAACGGCAGCAAAACGTCGAGCATGTACGCCACCATCTGCTTCTTGTGGTTGAACAAACAGACTTCGATATTGCCCGCGAGTTCCCACAATAGCTGGCGGCACGCGCCGCACGGCGGTGTCAATTCTTCGGTTTCGCAGAAGATGGCGATGCGGGAAAATCGCCGTGCGCCTTCGGAGATCGCCTTGGTGATCGCGACGCGCTCGGCACAGATCGTCAGGCCGTAGCTGGCGCTTTCGACGTTGCAACCGGTGTAGATAATCCCATCGAGCGCCTGGACGGCGGCACCGACTTTGAAATTCGAGAACGGGGCGTGGGCCTTGTTCCGAGCGGCTGCGGCGGCGATGAGGAGTGGGTCCGTGTTCACGTCAAATACTCCAAAATAGAAGGGGTCGCGCCCACGGAGGTTTCCCCGACAGTATAACCGGAATCGATGCGAGATTGTACATCGACTGGCAACGAAACGCCGCGATGGTGGACTTCCAGCACGGCATCACCGACACGAACCGAATCTCCCGGTTTCACTTTCAGGACAATCCCGACCGCGGGGTCGATGATGTCATCGGACCGCGTCCGGCCTGCACCGAGCATCATCGCCGCGATGCCGATCGCTTCCGCATCGATCCGCGTGACCCAACCGCTTCGCGTGGCTTTCACCACGGTGCGATACGGTGCTTGCGGCAGCAGCGAATCATCGTCGACGATACGCGGATCGCCGCCTTGTTGGGCGACCATTTTGCGGAACCGCTCGACGCCTTCACCCGACAAAATCGCCTTGCGAACGAGGGCATCGGCTGCCGCATCGGTGGGCGCACACCCCGCCAGGCGAACCATCCGTGAGGCGAGTGCCACCGATAATTCTTCGAGGTCGGCGGGGCCGTTCCCCTTCAGCGTTTCGATCGACTCGATGACTTCGAGCGTATTGCCAATGGCCATCCCGAGGGGCGTCTCCATCGACGTGATAATCGCCTCGCAACGCAGGCCGTTGAGTGTGGCGACACGCACGAGGGATTCGGCGAGAATGCGAGCATCGGCGAGCGTTTTCATAAACGCACCGCAACCGCATTTCACATCGAGAACGAGCGCATCGATCCCTTCGGACAGCTTCTTGCTCAGGATCGACGCGGTAATGAGCGGCACGCTTTCGACGGTGCCCGTCACGTCGCGCAGGGCGTAAAGTGCCTTGTCGGCGGGTGCGACATCGGCGGTCTGGCCGATCATCCCGAGGCCGACGTTGCGGAGTGCGTCGCGAAACTCGGCTTCGTTCAAATTGACGCGAAATCCGGGGATCGATTCGAGTTTATCGAGTGTGCCACCGGTGTGTCCGAGGCCGCGCCCGGACATCATCGGGACGAGTACACCACATGCCGCAACGAGTGGCGCGAGGATCAGCGAGGTTTTATCGCCGACGCCACCGGTGCTGTGCTTATCGACTTTCGGGCCGGGCATATCGGAGAGGTCGAGCCGCTTGCCGGAGTCGGTCATCGACCGCGTCAGGTTCGCCGTTTCTTGGCGAGTCATACCGCGAACGCAAATCGCCATGAGCAGCGCGGAAAGCTGGTACTCCGGCCACGTCCCCCGCGCCGCCGCTTCGACGAACGCCGCAATCTCGGCGGCGTTGAGTTCGCCGCCATCGCGCTTCTTTCGCAAAATATCGACGGTTCGCATCAGGAAAATCCTAAAAGTACCGAGGCGGAACGGATCCCTTAGCGTATCATTTCCGTGAATTCGGTCTGTTTCGCGTTGAATTCTACTCTTTTTGCACTGGCATTTTTCGCGATCGCCAGACGCGAATCAAAACGACCACGCCGCCGACGAGTCCCATGAAGTAACTCGCCAAATGCGCCCAGAGATCGATCAAGAAGGGAACGTGGCGATCCGCAGGAACTTCCTCGGCGATTGGCCCAACGAGTACCACCATTCCGCGACTCGCAAAAAACCAGCCGGCGAGACCGGCGATTATCGCAAAAACGGCCATGACCGCGAGTAACCACGCCACGGGCCGAACGAGTGTACCGACGGTGCGTTTCGGCCGCGAACCGGCACGCGCAACAATCGCCAACGGCACGCCGAGAAGCACGCCTACCCACCAGGTGGCGATGATCCCCCAACCGATGGCCAACAGGGTTGGGTTCCGGGTCGGGAAAACGGGTTCGTGGCCGATCGTGAAATATTCGAGGCAGATGCGCACGGTGACTTGATCGTGAGCAATGCCGTACGCGATCGCGGCGGCAACGCTCATGAGGACGATGTGAAGAGATTGGAAAATGCTCAATCCCCTTCGATCAGACGAGCCACTCGTCGACTTCGACAGAACAGTACACTTGGCAGTCACCACTGACGTGCTTGAC
>JAYVXI010000173.1:0-14838 GCA_043785305.1 Limnoglobus sp.
CCGTTGTCGAAGCGGAACTGCACTTCCTGATCGACGTAGCCGGGGAAGTTATCGGGCGTCACCCAACTCGTATGAATGTCGAACGCCGCCTCGCGCTGGTCGGGGTGCGTGTAGATCACCTGTAACTGCACCGAATCCCACGTCGGACCGTTGGCGGGGCCAGCGATGCCGCGTTGGCCAGTCGCCGAAACTCGCGACAATTTCCAGGCATCGCCGAAGCTGAAGTCGATGAGTTTCAGGTAATGCACCGCAACGTAGGTGCCGGGGTTGCGCCCGATCAGCCACTCGGCAAACTGCCCCGTCGCAATCGATTTCGGTTCGAGCAACGAACAGTAGCCGTTGTTGATGTGCTGCAAATTGCCATCGAGAACGTGCGTCCGCAGCTTCTTATGATCGGGATCCAGCAGCTTGTGGTAGACGACTTTCGCTAGGACGCCGTGCTCGTCTGCAAGGCTCTGGAGTTCGTCGAGTTCGCCGAGCGTCAGTACCGATGGTTTCTCGATGAGAACGTGCTTACCCGCCGCAAGTGCGGCCCGAGCGGGACCGAAATGCCGGTCGTCCGGTGTGGCCACACACACGACAGCGACATCGCTTTTCGCCAATTGCTTGGCCGCATCGTTGCCTGTGTAGTTTGTGAAGAGCGTCGGCGATTGCCCGCGATATTTCTCCGCACGGCTACCCGTACGGGTGGCCACCGCCGCAAGGTCGACTTCCACCAACCCGAAGTCGCGGCGGTACATCCCATCGCGATGGACTTGCTCGAAAAACGGTCGATAGGTTTCGTCGAAGATCATCCCGAGGCCGACCATGCCAGCCCGGATTCGCTGTGAGTTCTTCATGGCGATGGTGTATCGCAACGCTGTGGCGCAGGCTACCGCAGCGAGTCGAGGATCTTCATTCGCATTGCCGACAGTGCCGGTACGAGGCCGCCGATGCGGCCCATCATGAGCGTGAACAGCACGCCGGCCGCGACGGTTTCGTAGTTCACGAGCATCTTCAAGGCGACACTTTTACTGCCGCCACCCGCGCCACCCGAGAGCGTACTTTGTGCCTCGTAGCCGTTCATCAGGTAACCGATCGCGCAGCCGAGCAAGCCGCCAACGAACGCGATCGTCAGCGATTCGAGCATGAACGAAATCAAAATCTGCCAGCGTTTGAAGCCGAGAATCCGCAACACGCCGACTTCGCGAATGCGTGCGGCAATCGATGCGAACTGCGTATTCATCACGCCGAACACGCCGCCGATCGCCATGATGATCGCCACTAGAATGATGTTGATGAGGAACTGATCGTTCGTCTTCGTCAGTTCCGCGTAGTATTCCGGCTCGGCAAACGCTTTGAACTTCTGTTGCGTGTAGCGATTCTGTAGGTGGTACGCGAGTGCCTGCGAGGCTTCGAGCGTGTTGAGATTATTGCGTACGACGAGCGTGGTGAAGTTACCCTTTTTGCCGAACGTCCGCGTGATGAGGTCGATATTTTGCACCCAGATTTCCGAACCGAACGTGGTGCCTTCGGCCTTCATGATACCGACGACAACACACGCGAGGTCGTTGATTTGGAACGTGTCGCCGCGTTCGAGCCGGGGCTTATTCGCATCCTCGCCGAGAACGCCCGCCGTGCCTTCGCCGAGTACGCATTGGATAAAACTCACATCGTCTTTGCCCTTTTGCACACCGGCGCGGTTGAACCACAGCCCACCGTCTTCCAGCCGAATGTTATGAACCGATGCCGCCACCAGCGGGTTATCGATGGCACGCATGTTGAGGAAGCGCCGTCGCGGTTTCTCTTCGCCGGGCTTCTTCGCTCGCTCTTGGTTGACGACGAAGTAAATCTCCTTACTGGCAAGGTACTCCGCCTTTTCCGGTGGAACCACATCGGCGGCGAGGGTCGTCAGTCGGCCATCTTTATTGGCGATGGCGCGGGCGATCCGGATCGGTTCGTCGAGCCGCATTCCGTACTGATCGAGTTCGACCGTAATGCGGAAAGCGTTGTCGAGATCGCCGTAGCCGAGGTTGGAAAAGAGTTCGTCGGTCGCTCCATCGGACAGCACGAAGACGTTGCCGGGAATGCCGGAGTCTTGGTTGATTTTGTACATGCCGTTCACGAACGCGAGCAAGCCGACGAGCAAGCCGACGACCACGGTGAAAGCGGTCGCCGTCAGGCCGGAAATCCGCCAACGGACGATGAGGTTCCGCACGTTGTACTTGATCGGCACTTTCCCGATGAGCAACAGCAACAGCAAGTCTGCGGCGTAGATCACGAGCAAAATAAACGGCCAATGTTCGACCATCACGGTGGGTAACAGTTTCCAAAGCGGCACCGCAAACCACGGTCGAAGTTCGGTGTTCATGATTATCCGCATCTTCATTGATATTTGCATATAAACAGCTATCTGGCTATCGACCTTCGCCAGTTCCTCGCGGTCTTTGCGTTCGCGACCGAGATCGCCGATGCCACCCGACAGGCGGCGTTCGATGAGCATTTTCTTGTCGTACAAGTCATCCGGCGACGGTGGTGTGATGCCGTTGACCGCTATGGCAGGCGGATCGCGGAAGCGATTCACGATCGACATCCCAAGGGCTTTCTTGGCGAGTGGCCCGAGTTGCCCCGTCGGCGGCAGTGGCAACCACGAGACGATGGCAACGGCAAACGCAATGAGCGCAACGAGGACGATGAATCCCGCAATCACGCCGAACAGGCGTCGCATGAGTCCGCGTTGCCACGACTTCGCCGCAGGAAGCGTATCGCGCAGGACGGCTTCATTCGGTGAAATTAGCGGCAGTGCCACCAATAGCGCCGACAGCGGCAACAGCGACAGACCGAGCACGAGGATCGTGCTGATCATCGAAAGGAAGCTCCAAAACCAACGCTTGAGCGTTTGCACTCGCGACTCCCGGGATTTAAGCGATTTCCATGGCCACGTGAGTGATCTCTCCACGACCGAAAAACAGAACCCCGACCCTGAAGGGGTCGCTCTGACAGCCCATGGTGGAACCATGGGACGGGGACGACCACCCTCAAAAATGAGTCGTGGCGAGTCTTCGAGACGCGATGCGACAAGTCACAACGACCATGGGTGATGCCACTCCCATGGTATCACCATGGGCTACGTGAGCGATCCCTTCAGGACCGAAGAGCAGAACCCCGACCTGGAAAAAGTCAGCCATTATGCGACTTTCGCGAACACGTCGGACACTTTGATCTTTCGCGCCGATAACGCCGGTCCGAGACTACCGACAAACGCGACGGCCATGCCGAGTAGTGTGCCGTAGAGCATCACGATCGATGGCACGAAGAACGCCCCGAGGAACGCGATTTGGATCTTCACATTCCCAAGGCCTGCCCAGCACAGAAACGTGCTCATGAACCCCGCGAAGAAGCCGATCAGGATCGCTTCGGAAAGGATCAGCCCCATAATGTGAACAGGGCGGAACCCGAGGACTTTCAGCACGGCCATCTCGCCACGGCGTTCGCGGACACTGATGCTGATCGCGTTCGCAATCACCAGCGACATGATGCCGACCATCGCCGGGCAGAGGATGAACTTCATGCCGAAGAAAATGTCTTTGTACGCATCGAGGAACGAGCCGATCCCTGCCGATGCCGTCTCCATTTTTGCCGCTGGCCCGGAGAAATACTTCGGGTCGTTGACCATTGCCGCAAGGCGTTCGTAGCTTTCTTTCTTGGGCACGCGCACCCAGATCAGGTTCACGCACTTATCCGCGAGCGGGTGCTGCTCGTTGTTGTGCGACTTGCTGAACGACGACAGCATCCGGTCGAGGTATTCGCGCGAACAGAAGCCGACACCTTCGTACTTGGCATCGGGGAGTTCGCCGATAATTTCAAAGTCGAACACGATGTCCTTGTAGAACAAGCTCGTGATCTTGATCTTCTGGCCGACCTTCAGATTCATTTTGTCCAACCGCGCTTTGCTGACGATAATCCGCTTGTAGTCTTCCTTCATGAGCGCCGTCAGCCGTTGCATCTCCGCGTATTCGCTGTCGGTTAAATCCTTTTTTTCAAGAGTGTCCATCATCGTCGTGATTTTCAGCGGATCGACGCAGAACATGAAGATTGCATTTTCGGGTCGCGGATTCGTCGGGTCGGTCGTACCTCCCACGAACGACCACGCGATGACATCATCGGCACCATTGACCGGTTGCAGTTCCTTTGGCAATTGCGCGAGCAAGTCGATCACACGCTGTTCGTACGCGGGTGGCATCTGGCTCGGGATCGTGTATTTCTCCGTGACGATCACCTTGAAGTTCGAATCTTTTTCGGTCGTCACGAGGCCGATGAAATTGATGACCGTGTATATACACGCCAGCACCGCCGTCAGCACGAACAGCGCGAGATACGACAGCGACGTTCGCAATGGGCTACGCAGCAAGCCGCGAAACATCAGTAAGGCAATTTTGAAAAACAAGCTGCCGCCGTTAGAAAGCGCCTTCAAGACCAGGCTGATCGCGTAGATGATCGCGAAGAACAACGGGAGTGTCGCAACGCCGACTGCACATATGCCGCCGATCAGAAAGGCCATCAGAAAAAACGAGTATAGCGACAGCAGCGGCATCGCAGAGTCGAGGCTCACCGCACCCGAAGATGCCATTTGTTCGTACATAGTCGTTCCTTCGCGTTCGGTTAAACCCGCATCGGTTGGGGCACGTTCATCACATCGTCGACGAGCTTGCCCTTTTCCAGGTGCAGCGTGCGTTGGGCCCGCGCGGCGGCCTTCGGGTCGTGCGTCACCATGATGATCGTCTTGCCGAGTTGCGCACGCAGGATTTCCATCAGGTTCAAAATCTCATCGGCGGACTTGGAATCGAGGTCGCCCGTCGGCTCGTCGGCGACGATCAACGTCGGGTCGGTCACCATCGCTCGTGCGATGCCGACGCGCTGTTGCTGCCCACCGGAAAGCTGGCCGGGGCGGTGCGACATGCGATCGCTTAGCCCGACGAGGTCCAGCGCGGTTTCGACTTGCCGTTTGCGTTGTGCCGCCGTCAACTGCAATAGTAATAGGGGCAGTTCGACGTTCTCGTATGCCGTCATTACGGGCAGCAGATAATAAAATTGGAACACGAAGCCGACGTTCCGCGTTCGCCATCGTGCGAGTTCGCTTTCGCTCATCGACGAAATTTCTTGATCGCCCACGGTGATGGTGCCTGCCGTCGGTTGGTCCAGCCCAGCGATCAGGTTCAACAGCGTCGTTTTGCCCGAACCCGATGGTCCCATCAGCGACAGAAACTCCGCCTCGCCGACATCGAGGTTGAGGTTCTGAAGCACATCGATCGCTTCCGTGCCGCGAGTAAACGACTTGTATAAGTCCCGGACTCGCACGATCGGTTCGGCCATGAAACATCTCCGTTCTGGTCACCCAGGGGTACGACGAAACGTCTAACCCTGGGCTATCGGATCTAACCCCATTGGGGTAAAAAACCACTGATTAATCAGTTCGCCTTTGGGGCTTCGATCGGCGCGTTCGCGTCGTACTTTCGGTTGTATAACGTCACCACGACGCCCATCTTCGGCTTGAGGAACGATCCGGGCACTTCGTCCTTTTGCAAGATCACTTTCACGCGGACTTTGACGACGCTCTTGCTGTCGTCGGCAATCGGCATGATCCGCGCGATGTAGCCTTTGTACGAACGCTCGGGGTATGCCTCGGAGCGAACGATCGCATCTTGATTGTCGAACACTTTGCGCAAATCGCGCTCGGCGACGTCGATCTCCACTTCCATCTCGGCGAGGTTTGCGAGGTCGCAAATGCTGCCCGATGTGCTGCCGAACGCGAGCGGGTTGACGAGGTTGCCGAGTTCGGCTTTCTTGGTGAGCGCGACGCCGTCGATCGGCGCGCGGATGATGCAGTTATCGAGCCGCCATTGCGATTGCAGCAATCGTGCCTGTGCGACATCGACTTCCGCACTTGCGGCGACGACGTCGGATTCGGCGGCAGCTTTGCGTTCTTGGCGGGGGCCTTCTTTCAAAATCTGTAACGTGGCGGCGAGGCGACGGAGTTTGGCGTCGGTAGCCAGAATATCGAACCGCGCCTGTTTCGTTTCGCGATCGGCGGCCGATGAGCCGAGCCGTTCGAGGCGGCCTAACTCGTCGGCTTGTCGCGCACGCAACGCCTCGTTTTCCTTGTACTCTTCTTCGACTTGCGTGACTTCGATCTTCCGAACCGACGCGGGCAACAGTTCGGACAATCGTAATTTTGTCGCTTCCAAGCGAGCCTTCGTGGCCGCCACGTTCGCTTTCGATTCCGCGACTTGTGCGCGGTAGTTCACGTCTTCGAGCTTCGCGAGCACTTCGCCCTTCTTGAACGACTTGCCTTCGACGATGTTCAACTCGACGACGCGACCCGCCACGTCGATCGGGCTGATGGCGATCTGTTGCGGCGGAATCAGCGTGCCCTTTTGCTCCAACACGATCGCCCCCGCCTCCGCAACAGTTCCCGTGTTCGTTGCGGGTGTTAGCGATTTACTCGGCGAGTTACCGCTCGCCGCTTCCGTGTTCGTTGCGTTGCTCTTACCGTTCGCGAAGCCACCCTTGTACCCGCGCACGCCGACGGCGGCCCACGCCACTGCGAGCATCAAGCACAGTATCCACGGCAACCACGACGCCCCGCCGCGGCCCGTTCCCTTGGCGGCACCGAGTTGGTCCTTGAGCCGCAGTTGCTGCACGCGGTTGATGAGTTCGCCGTTGGTTGTCGAATGCGACGGTGCCGTGTCGTTCACGTTAGCTCCCCGGTGGGGGTTGAAGAGGACACCCCGAAAATCGGGGCGAGAAGTTGGCTAATTGCTGCCATCGTCCGTTTCCGGTCGTGTGCGTTCGGGTCGACGGCCAGTTGCCCGCCCAACCCTTGCACGAGTGCCATGATGATCGAAGCCGCCACCAGGGGTGGCACCGGCGGCGGGTCGGGTACACTGGCCGCGTAGTCGGCGGCAATCATCGCCCGCCACTCGGCATTCAGCGTCGCCAGCCGTTGCCGCACATCGTCGCGATAACTCACTTGCGCATGGAAAGTATGAATGAGACTCAGGAACGCCATGTGCCCCGCATCGGGCGGTTGCAGCGTCTGGTCGATCATGTGGCGAACGCAGTCCCACGCACGCCCTGTCATCGGTTTCGGTCCGTCGCCCTGCATCGCTTCGAGCTTCATCCGTCCGATCATGCGATCCAACACCGCGAGCAAGATGTCTTCCTTCGTGGGGAAGTAATACATCAGGTGCCCGCGAGTCATGTTCGCCCGCTTCTCGATGTTCCCCAGCGACATTCGGTGAATGCCCTGCGTCGCGATGATCTCGACCGCCGCATTCACAACCTGTGCGCGGCGACGTTGCGCAACATCGGACTCGACCACCAACGGCGTCGCATCGGCAATCGTGATCGCAGGTCGCTTCGGCATTGAGTAACTTTAGACCGTTTGGACTATTTCTATTTTAGAATAGTAGTCCGATCAGACTAGAGCCGTCAATGCGAAAGTGGGAAAGCTGGAGAATTTCCATCGCTCTCTCATTCCGTATTACCCCGAGAATCGTCAAAGGTTTCCGGGTCGATAGTCGATGAACAGAAAGAAGTGTTCTCGGAATCGCGGGGCCGATACATGTTGCGCGCGGTGGGTATAGGCTGTTTGCTACTGATCGCGACCGGGTGCCGGGTGCCGCGCGTCGCGACGGTGGCGCACGCGCCGATGCCTTCGGTACAAGTCGTTGCGGTCGAACTTCCTATCGTGACGCCGACGAAGATCGAACCCGACGCCAGCACACTCCCGACGATTGACGCGAAGACCGCGAAGCCCGGCGTGGCATCGGGGCCGTTCCTCGGCCTGACCGATGAAGCGTGCCGCGCACTCGCCGAACAGCATTCGCCAATTGCGAACCAACTCGACAAAGAGAACGAAGCGCCGACGGTGTCGCTGGTCACGCGCAAACAGCCGTGCCCCGACACGAAATCCGATGACCTCGTGCGACAACTTCGTTACCTCGCCGCTCGCGAAGCTCGCAATCGTTCCGCAACGGAGGCACTCGAAAACTACTATCGCCTCGCCGATGCCGAGGGGCGTACGGAGTTGCTCGCGGCTGGGTTGCGGACGTTCGACCAACTCCGCGATGTCGCCCCGCGGTTCCGTGCGGCCGGTTTGCCGAACGTACCCGATGACGACGAATTCAATCGGCAACGGGCGAAACTATTGACTGATGCGGAACAAGCCGAGGTTGGGATTCGCACGCTAAATATGACCATGAAAATGCAACTCGGGCAGTCCGTGAAGGGCGACGAGCGGTTCTGGCCGATGGGGCCGTTCGGCATGTCGGTGGATCCGCTCGACGTCGAAGCCGCCGTACAAACGGCACTGCAATCGCGACCCGATTTGCAGTTCCTGCGGGCGATGTATCACGGACTATCGGCGAGTACGTTACCGCTGGTCAATCAGCAATTGCAATCGACGAACGGCTTGCTCGGCAGCGGGGGCGTACCTGCAATACCGCGAATCGTGCAAAAGCGGCTGGCACCGTTACGCGCTGCTGCCGAAGTCGAAGTGAGCCAGCGCCGCGAGCAACTGTTCCTGGCCATCGCCGACCGCGAGAAACTCGCAGCCACCGAGGTGCGCGTGGCCGCACTGCAAATGGAATCCGCCACCCGCCGCGTCGCGCTCGCCAAGAGCCGTGCCGAAAGTTACCGCGACAAAGTGACGAAGGCCGGCGATAAACTCGCCGACAAACTACCCGCCGAAATCGAATGGTACCGCGCCCGTGCCGACCTCATCGTCGAGGTCATGGCCTGGCACACGTGGAAGGTCAAATACCGCGCCGCACAAGGTGGCTTAGTATCGCCGGAGTGACGCCGGCGCGTTTGCCATTACCGCTACGACCCGCACATTTTTCCGCGCATTTCACCAATCTCCTCTCGCTACTGTTTCCCGATACTTTACGTTAAACAGCGTGTCGCATTCCACTTCGTTGTCGAGGTACATCATGAGTAAGCGTCGTTTCGGTTTCACGCTCATCGAATTACTCGTCGTAATTGCGATCATCGCAATTCTCATCGGATTGTTGCTGCCTGCCGTTCAGAAGGTTCGCGAGGCGGCGGCGCGGATTAAATGTACCAACAACCTCAAACAAATTGGATTGGCGCTACACAACTACGAGAGCGTCGCGCAACAGTTTCCGTCGGCCGGGGTTTACCCCCTCAACGCGACGGCGAACGATGTCTACTCGGTGCAGGCGCGGCTGCTGCCGTTCATCGAGCAAGGTAACCTCTACGCGCAGATCGATTTGAACGCGATACCGGCCACGCAACTGAACGTGATCGGCCAGCGCATCGCGATCTATATCTGCCCGAGTGAAATTCGCGATGTCCCGCGCGATCAAGGCGGCGGCAAAATCACTTACCCACAAAACTACGCTGCAAACTATGGCACGTGGTTCATCTGGAGTCCGGCAAACGGGCAAGGTGGCGACGGGGCCATCATCGTCAATCGCTCGAGCCGCACTGCCGATTTCACCGACGGCCTCAGCAACACAATCGGCTTCGCAGAAGTGAAAGCCTATCAACCCTACGTGCGAAACTCGAGTGCCCCAACAGCCCTGGGAGCACCCTACCCCGTCGATGTGGCCGAAGTGGTGACACTCGCGGGAAGCGGATCGTATCGCGGCGAAGTCGGCCACACCGAATGGACCGATTCGCCTTGCCACCAGTCCGGTTTCAGCTTCGTATTCACGCCGAACACGAAGGTGATTTACAACGCGAGCGGCACGAATGTGGACATCGACCTACTCACCCAAGTCGAAGGTTCCTCCGCCACCAAGCCGAGTTATGCCGCAATCACCAGCCGTAGCTATCACAGCGGTGGCGTCGTGAATGCACTCCTGATGGATGGCTCGGTGCGAACCGTTTCCTCGACGGTATCGCTGGCCGCATGGCGTGCGGCAGGTACCCGAAATGGCGGCGAAACGTTGTCGCTGGATTAAAATGGCTATCATTGATTGTGTCGCAAGGTGTTTTCCATCCGTCGCGAAAGGATCGGTATGAAGATCGAATTGAAGTATTGCACGTCTTGAGGGTACGAACCCAAAGCCCTCAGTTTGACGGGCAAAATCCTCGGCATGTTCAAAACCCGAGTGAAAGAGTTCACGCTTGTTCCGGCAACGGGCGGCTGTTTTGAAGTGCAAGTCAACGGCGAGTTGGTCTACTCGAAACTCGCGACCGGCGAATTCCCCGACGAGTTTGCCGTCGTCGACATGGTCGGCGAACGGATCAAAAAGTAGGTTGGGTGAACCGCCATCGGTGAATAGAATGGCCCTTTCCAGAACCTCGGCATCCGCCGGGGTTCCGTTCATTTGGACACCCGATGCCGCCACCCGCCTCTGATATTCTGACGATCTCGGCGCTCACGATGAGGATCAAAGAACTCGTCGAAGAGGCGTTCCCGCAACTGTGGGTGTCGGGCGAAATTTCCAATTTCACGAAGGCCTCGTCGGGGCACATGTACTTCAACCTGAAGGATGCCGGCGCGACCATCGGCTGCACCTTCTTTCGCGGCTCGAACTTGCGCCTGAAGTTCTCACCGCGCGATGGAATGGAAGTCTTGGCACGCGGGCGGCTGTCCGTCTATCCGCCGCGTGGGAACTATCAATTTCAAGTCGAAGAACTGCAACCGAAGGGTATCGGCGCGGCAGACCTCGCACTGCGGCAACTCAAGGAAAACCTGCTGAAGAAGGGCTATTTCGACCCGAAACGCAAACGGCCGTTGCCGCGATACCCGAAGCGGATCGCGCTGATTGCGAGCGTCACCGGTGCGGCGATTCGCGATATGATCGAGCTATTCGCGCAGCGTTGGCCGCTGGCGCATATCGTCGTTCGCCATAGCCGCGTGCAGGGCGATGGCGCGGCCGATGAGATCGCGAATGGCATTCGCATGTTGAACGCGATGCACCGCAGTGGCGGGCTACCACTCGACGCGATTGTGATCGGGCGCGGTGGTGGCAGTAGCGAAGATCTGTGGTCGTTCAACGAGGAAGTATTGGCGATTGCGATCTTTCAATCGGTGGTGCCAGTCGTCTCGGCGGTCGGGCACGAAACCGATGTCACGATCGCCGACCTCGTCGCCGATCACCGTGCGGAAACGCCATCGGCGGCGGTGGTGGCGCTGTCGCCGGATCGCCGGGAAATGCTTGCGGGGATTCTGAACTTGAACGAACGCTACCGCGAAGCGATGATGCGAAAGATCGACGACGGGCGACAGCGGCTGCGGCAGATTTCCGGACGGCCCGCGTTCCGCAAGCCCCTGCAACGCATTCGCGATGTCGAACAGAAGCTCGACGATTGGGCGGCGCGGCTGCAACGCGCCGCAACGCGCCGCTGCGATCGCACGCGAGACAAAATCGCCGCCGCCGCCGAGCAACTCGAAACGCTCAGCCCGCTGAACGTGCTCAAACGCGGTTATAGCCTGACATTAACGCCCGACGACGAGCAGGTGATCCGCGATGCGGGTACGGTGAAACCCGGCGAACAAATTATCGTACAACTGAATCGCGGCCGGCTCATCGGTCGCGTGGAATCGGTCGAACTTCCGCCCACACAAGAGAACTAACGATGCCGGAACCGACCCCGATCCGCCTCGAAGCCGCACTCGCCGATCTCGAGAAAATCCTACGCGATTTGGAAGACGGCACGACGTCGCTCGATGTGGCGCTCGCGCAATACGAGCGCGGCGTCGGGTTGCTCCGCCACTGTTACGGCCACCTCCGCGATGCCGAACAGAAAATTCAACAACTCGTGGGCCTCAACGACGACGGCAAACCGAACCTGCAAGCGTTCAAGCACGCGCCATCGTCGGGACCGAGCACGTATTAACCTTTGCGTGCGGCCACGAGCTTGCTTTTGTCGGTCTTCGCCACGCAAATTGTGACAGCCCGAAACCGCGATTTCCAAACGAAGTCCGCGAATGTTCGTGTCGGGAATCGGAAAAATCGGTAGCGTCGGTTCCCGAATTCGTTACGATGTATTCAGACGACACCGATCCGTGAGGTGTCGCCGCTCGATGGGGGAGTTGGTGCAAAACTCTTTCGAGAGGGGGAATTTCGATGATGCGTTTCACAATCCGTGCATTTGCCGTCGCCTTCGGTGCGATGGCTTGTGCGAGTATCGCTTCGGCGGCCGACGATCCGGCGCAGAAACTCGGGCGCTACTCGCCCACCTCGCAAACGACCGCAGGCAGTTCGTCCGCCGCGACCGACGACACCGATCTCGTCCATAACTATCGCCGTGGCTATTCCTACGGCTATGGGGGCGGCTATTCCCGCGGCTACAATAGTTACTCGTACGGTTATGGTAATTACGGTGGCTATCGGCCCTCTTACAGTTCGAGCTACTACTACAACACGCCGAGTTATTACGCGCCGTCGTATTACTACACCCCGCGCTATTATGCGCCACCGGTGTACTACACGCCGAGCTACTATTACGCACCGTCGTACTATTCGGGTGGCTTCTGCCCGATCGGTGGACTCGCGGCCAACACGGCCCTCACGCTGAGTTTGGCGCTGCGAATGAACGAACCTGTCCAGCCGATCACCCGCAACGATCCGCTGAACCGCGAACGTGCGATTCCGTCGCCATACGCCGAACCGCAACCCGGCACGAATAACCCTGGCGGCACCTTCCGTTACGATGGTGGCCCGACAAGCCCCGTGCCCCAACCGAAGGCGGAGCCAATGCCACCGCCCGCCCCACTCGCGCCGACGCCAAAGGACGATAACGTCAAAATCTCCTTCAAGGGCAAGCCCGCGAAGGCAACAAACCCCTACGCCTACTACGGCGAAAATCGCTAGGGTTCGGCAAGTTTCACGCATCGAAGATGGGCTTGAAGTAGTCGATCTTCGGTGCGCGGAATGCAGTCAGAGTTTAAAATGAAACCGCGACACATCTTACTTCTTTTCGCATTTCTCACTTCAGCGATCGCTGCGATTGACATTTATTCCGATTTCTTAACACTCGGTATGAGCACGTGGCACGGTACACATCAGTGATTTTCGGTACGAATTTACGATGCCCATACGTGCAGATATTGCGCCGGCTGCGTGGGCATCGCTGCCGCCCACAGCGAACGGGAAGGCCGCCGAAGCGCCGATCCTTTCCGTCTGGCCGCAAACCGTCTCCGGCAAGACGGGCATTCACATCCGCTTCGATGTCGTTCACAAACGCGTCCGCCAGTACGGGCGAGAAATCCAGATGGCGCGCGTCCTCGCCGACCGCTACGACATGAACACCGGGCAGAAGGTGGGCGAATCGAAAATCCTCTACCCGTGGTGCATACACCCCACGGCATGTTTGGAAGATTTCTCCAAAAGTGGAGTTTACGAACCGCTGCCGAAAGACGTAAGGCTTGCACTCGACGCATCGTCCGAGCGGTTCGCGATCGTCGACCCCGCACAACTGAACCGCGTCGATGTTTTCGCAATCGATGGTACTCCGGCAGGTGGTTTGCTAGTCGCCGAAAAGGACGCGATCGTCGAATGGCTCGGCTGGTCCGCCGATGGCAAATTGCTGACCCTCGCGAAGGGTATCCTCACCGCCTGGAACGTCGAGGATTCGACCGCCGCCTGGGCGATCAACGGAACTTATCGCAAGCCGTGTCTGCTGGTGGCAGATAATAAATGGGGCGGCTTTTGCAGCGGAAACCGCGTCGATCTCATCGATGTGAACGCGGGGAAATGCCTTGCACGATGCAGCGCCAAAGAAGGGCCGGTTCTACCGTTGGCGCTCGCGATTTCTCCGAGTGGAAAGAACCTCGTTGTCGTCTCGAAGAATGCACCCGTCGCGGGTTTGACTGAAGACTATTACGGCCTCGTCTGGAATCTGAAAACGGGCAGTGTCGAGAAGTTCGGCATCGGCGATGGCGCGACGATCCAACGGAACTCGCTGGATAGCATCGTCTGGCACAACGACGAACAATTTTTCTGGCACGATATCGGGCAACGCCTCTTCGATCTCGAAGCACGCGGACGGACTGCCAATTTTCAGATGAATCTGCGAATTGGGGCAGATCGCCTGCTCTACCGCACGACGCCCGATAATCGAATCTGGACGCAAGTCATCACCAGTAATTCCCAGGATGCGAAGCTCACCGATACGAAGTGGTACCCGCTCGTCATCCCGGCGAAGGATCAATATCTGTTCGCCCCCGACCGCACCTTCAGCGACTTGAAGAAGTTGCCGATCCAGTTCGAAATCGACATCGGCGATAAAGCCGCCGGGCAGAGGCTCGGCAACATGCTCGCCACTCAACTGGCGCAACGCGGCTTTACCATCGGCGAAGGCGGTTGGAAGATCCGCTGCATTACCGAAATTTCCAAGGTGAACGAAAAAATACTAACAGGTGGGATTCTCGGAAATACCAAAATCATGATGCCCGAAACCCGTTTCACGCTATTTGCGCCGAGTGGCACCGAAGCCGTTTGGACGAAGGCGGTCGGGAACGACATGCTGCATGGCTCGAGATACGTCACCATGGCGGGGTTCGATGACGTTCCAGGCGTCGGACGCATGTCGAAATACACTTACGACTTCCAAGGCAAAGACCCGAATCGTGCATTGTGGGAAGAGTTCCTGACTAAAATCGAGCAGAATTATGTGATGCCAAGCGACTTCCCGCAATGGATGATCCTCAACAACGGCAAGGCCACGACGCTACCGGTCGCGAGTCAGGTCGAAGTGGCCGGATTGCCCGAAGCGGCAAAGAAGTAAGCACACGAAATTTAATAACTGTCCCATTTGGGGTTTTTGGCACGGGGTTTGGTTGGTAGGCTTTGCGAGCTTAAATCCCTTTCTCCTGGCAGG
>JAYVXI010000174.1:0-4728 GCA_043785305.1 Limnoglobus sp.
AACCCACGACGAGAGTTCGATATCCGGAATACGGAACAGTGGATCGCGATCAAAAAGTGACGTTTTTGGGTCGCCAAAACCGAAAAAACACCCCAAAAATCGGTTTTGGAGCCTCCGCAATTGCGACTTACGTCGATTCTGGCGCACAACCTGGCTCGAACTGTGCCGAAGTTTCACTTTGTGAACTACACTTCCGTCGGAATCGGCGTGTCCTTAGCGTTTCACCCATGCGAAAATTTTGACTCCGGCGTGGATTATGCGTTCGGGGCGAGGGCCAACCCTTTCGCCATCTCTCGCTGAATCTCCGCCAGCGGTTCGCACCCGACCGATAGCCGTATGAGGCCGGGCGTAATGCCGTGCTTCCGCTTCTCGGCTTCGGGTTCGTAACGATGCGAGGTCGTATCGGGGTGGCTACAGGTCGTGCGGTGGTGGCCGAGCGACGGGCAGAACGGTATTTCCGGTGCCTGGTGCATAAAGCGATTCACCGCATCGCGACCGCCAGAAAGCTCGAAACAAAGCATATTCCCACTACCCGACGGCAAGATTCGCTGCATGAGTTCGCGGTCCGGATGGTCGCGCCGACCGGGATACACGACCCGCACGACACCGGGTTGTGCAGCCAGCCAATCGGCGATGGCGATGGCGTTGGCCGTGGCCGCCGGCATCCGCAAATCGAGCGTGGCGAGGCCGCGTTCCGCAAGCCAGCAATCGAACGGATTCGCGGCTAAACCCCACGTGCTAATCCCCGCGCCGATCGGTGCCGAATGCGCAGGATTTGACCCGCCGACGAAGCCGAGCGTCACGTCGCTGTGCCCGCCGATCATCTTCGTGAGCGATTCCATGACGAGGTCCGCACCCATTTCCAACGGCCGACATAGGTACGGGCTGGCGAACGTATTATCCACGAATAATAGGCAATTTCGCGCGTGCGCCAATTCCGCGAGGGCAGGCAGATCGGCGATGCGGCAGAGCGGATTCGATACGGTTTCGACGAGCAAGATGCGTGCCGGTGCGTCGAGCGCCGCGCGGACCGCGTTCAGATCGTTGGTGTCGAGGAACTGCGAAATCACGCCGAAACGCGACATCTCCTGCGCGAGTAGTTTCGTCGTTTTGCCGTAGAGACTATTGCTGGCCACGATGCGTTCGCCCTGCGAAACGAGTGCGAGCAGCGGCCCCGAAATCGCCCCCATGCCAGTCGCCGTGACGATGCCCCAACTGGCTCCCTCCACCTTCGCCAGTTCCATCGCCAAGCTACGCGCGTTCGGGTGGCCGTCGCGCGCATAAATGAAGCCGGGTTCTTCCCCGGCATAGATGGCATCGAGTACGTCGAGGTTCGGAACGCAATAGACCGCCGACGGGTGAATCGACGGCGCAAGTGGGCGGGTTCGACCGAAATCCGGTGCTGACATGTGCGTTCTTCGCGGGGTGAATGAGGTTTCCACCCGCCATCTTATCGCTTTGTGGAAGCGTCTTGCATCGCTTGCCAAAACTTCAGCCGTTCGGGTGCGGTCGCATCGCGTAAACCGAGCGGTGCGGCCCGCACTTGTGCGGCATCGTCGCCCAGCGATTCGATGTTGCGGAAGTAGGCATACCAGAGGCAGCCGGTTCGCACGCCGTCGTCGTCGAAGACGAACGCGGGGCGGTCTTCCTTGACGCCAATCGCTTCCGCGAAAGACCCATAGCCCGCTTTCCAGTTGTCCGCAGACACTGGCACGCCCACGAACTTCATCCCCTTTGTCTCGACGAGGTTCCGCGTCGCGGAGACATCGGCTTCGGGGGCATGGAGGTAGATTGCCGTCTTGTAACCGCCCGAACGCAGGCTATCGAAGCCATCGACGTTCGGCTTGCGGCCATTCGCCAAACCCGCGTTCACGACGGCGAAACCGGGCACGCCCGCAGGTGCGGTTTTCCGCTCGTAATAGCCCGTTTGCACCATCGGATTCGTGGTCGCTTTCGCGGTCGTCGGCGACGGGCTGGTAGTTGGCGGCAGGTCGCTCGGCGGCTGGCTTGCGCCGGTGCGGGCCGGTTCTTCGAGGCGTGCGCCGAAGGTCGGCACGTCGAGCATCGCACCGGCCTTTGGCTTCACCGACGAAGTAGGCGGGAACGGGTCCGGCAGTAGGATTTCCTTCTCCGGCTTCACTTCCGGGCGGAAATTGCTCGGACTGCGCGTGTCGGGAATGCTCGCGGGTGGGCTGCCGAAGTCGCCACCCGTTTGCACGTTCGGCGGCGGAATCAGCACGTCGCCACCACGGGTCGAACCCGGACGTTCGAGGAACTCGCCGGGTATCGGCCGAATCTCGTTTCGGCTTTGTCGACGGCAACAATGACGGCAGCCCAACGAGCCGAACAACAGCCCCGATGCCAGTGCCGCCAATAGGATTCGCCGCGTCATGGGATCGCCTCCATCGAACGTAGTACCACTGGCGATCTTACGTCATCAGATGGGGCGATTGTGCCGAAACTGCGCGCCAACTCTGTGCGAATCTGCGGAAATAGCGAAACCTTGACGATTACGCAGGCTGTGGCGCGCAGGAAACTGAGGCGAGCGAGAGATTGGCTCAAGTTTTTACGTTCTTACGAGCCGCCGCGTTCATCGCGGCGGGAGTGTCTACCTCCCACCGCGATGAACGCGGTGGCTCGAAATCAGCTGACTTTGTGCATCTTGGGGCCGCGGATGTCGGCGCGCGTGAGGCCGAGTTGCGCCAGCAGTGGCGTGACGACATCGTTGAGGTAGTTGCCTTCGTCGAAGATTTTGAGTTCCTTGACGGCGGCGATCCGGCGGCGGCCGTCGGCGAGCAGGTGGTCGGCGGGCATTGCGAACGAGTTCAGCACCATGCGGATCGTTTCGAGCGTTTCCGTGCGGTGTTCTTCGAGGTAAACCGAAACGAGTTGGCGGAAGAAGTGGCCGTGTGCCGCTTCGTCGATCTGGATCAGTTCGAGCACTTTATCGAGCACGGGGCAGTGGCCACCCGCCGCGCGGCGCAGGTTCCGGTAGTTCACCCGCGTCGCCACTTCTTGCACCATCGTGTAAACGACCGTGGCCAGCGGGTCGTTGTAGCGTAAGCTCCATTCGCGCTCGAAAACGCTTTCTTCCATGTCGTAAAGCTGTTCTTCGGTGCGGTGGCCGGACCGCAACAGCCAGTCGTTCAGCACCATCGAGTGCTTCGATTCCTCGTAGCCCCAACTCGCGAGCATCCAGGCGCGGCCCTTGTTCCCGCGCACCTGCGGAAGCTGCTTACTGAGGTAATCGGGCAGGAATAGCTCGATCATGCAGAAGGTCTGTACGACATCCGCGAGTGCCGGATCGACGCCGGGGTTGCACGAATCCCAGGGGATGTCTTCGCGCATGTTCCAGCGCCGCTTTTTCTCGGCGGCATCGAAGTAGTCGCGGTAGATCTGCCAAATTTTCGCCTTCAGGCGTGGATCGTCGGGCGTGAGGGAAACGGACATGCGTGGGTAATCCCGTGAACTTAGGCAATCTGTGTACCGTTGGATTATAAACGGCCATCGCGGGACTCGACTATCCGAGACCGCAGCAATCGGGCCGCAAGTGTCGGCGCGTACTCGGCACAACCTGCCCACCGCATATGGAAAACTCGTTGGATACCTTCACTTTCGGCATCCCTACAATCACTTTGCGAACGGATGTCGCTTCGTTGCACTGTGGGGAATCGAATGATCGAACCGTTTCGTACGCTGCGTTGGTCGACTTGGCTCGGCTGGCAGGTCGAGAGTAACTGGGCGAACCCGTGGCTGTTCACGCTGTATTTGGTGGTGAAGCCGGTGACGGGGTCGCTCATGCTCGTGTGCATGTACATGGCGGCGAATCAAGCGGTGCAGGCGGTCAATCGGCCGGGCATTCCGACCGAGTTCTTGCCGTACGTTTATGTCTCGAATGCCTGTTATGGCCTCGTCGGTGCGGTGATGTTCGGCATGTCGTCGGTCGTGCTTTCGGACCGCGAAAGTTACCGGATGTTGAAGTACGTGTTCATCAGCCCCGCACAATTTCAGACTTACTTTTTCGGTCGCGGTTTGGCCAAAGCGATGGAAGGTGCGGCCGGCGGATTCATCGCGATTTTGGCCGGGCTGGCGTTCCCCGGCATCCGCAACAGTTTGCAAATTGGCAACCTCGATTTTGCCTGGCTATTCGCGTATCTCAGCGTCGGCTTCGTCATGCTTTGGGCGGCGGGGATGCTCCTCGCGTCGGCGGTTTTGAACATGAATCGCAGCAGTGCGTTCCTCAGCGAAGGCATCGCGGGCGTCGTTTACTTCCTCAGTGGCGTGGTGTTTCCGCTCTCGGTGCTGCCATCGTGGCTGCAACCGATCAGCGTCTGCTTACCGACGACGTATTGGATGGAAGGCATGCGCCGCGCGATCCTCGGCAAGCCGCCCGAAGGCTCCGCACTGGCGGCCACGCCGCTTACCGCGTGGACGAACGCCGACTTGCTCTTCGCACTCATCGGCACGACGCTTGGCTTGGTGATTGCGGCACAGTTCTTCTATCGCTGGAGCGTTCGCCGTGCCTGGCGGAATGGCAAAATCGAAGAAACGACAGGGATGTGAGAGAAATGGGAGGCACGGTTGCCGTTTCGATGCGGTAAAATCGACGTAAGTCACAATTGCGGAGGCTCCAAAACCGTTTTTTGGGGTGTTTTTTCGGTTTTCGCGACCCAAAATCGCGGCTTTTTGATCGTCTTTCGCTGTTCCGTATTCCGGATATCGAACTCT
>JAYVXI010000175.1:0-4705 GCA_043785305.1 Limnoglobus sp.
ACTCGTCGTCGGTAATATCACTGGGATACGGTTGGCGTTCAGTGTTCATAGCCTATTCTACCGCCACCACTCGCGTTAAGTGCATAACAGGCTCTAGAAGCGGCCTACGAATCTTTGCGTCGATCCCCTACGGGCCCGTCGGGGTAAAACCTAGCGATTTGTCACCATTTCCAAAAACGCCAGCGACTTCTTCGCGGCGTTCACCGCATCGTAACTATGGCGGCTGAGTTCGACGTACACTCCGCCGCCGTAGTTCGCTTCTCGCAACGCATCGAAACACTCTGCGAAATCGACTTCGCCTTCGCCGAACATCAGATGATCGTGTACCCCGTGCTTCATGTCGTCGATGTGGACGTTCCACAGCACGTCTTTCCACTGCAACACGTGCGTGCGGATGGGAGTTTCCCCCATGCAAACGAGGTGGCCGACGTCGAGCGTCAACCCGAACGCGGGGTGATTCACGGCGTCGTGCAGTTCGGCGAACTTCGCCATCGTGTCGATGAACATCCCCGGTTCCGGCTCGAATGCGAGCCGCACGCGCTTCGCCGCCGCCTCATCCGCAAGGCGAACGCAGCGATCGACCAACCGCGACATCCACACCTTCGGCCCCGCATCATCGGTCGGCGTGCCCGACCAAAAACTCACGCAATCCGAACGCAGTCGCATGGCCACATCGACGCAGCGCGACAAATAATCGTAGCGAACCGCACGCTCGGCGGGGTCCGCCGACAACAACGTCGGCTGGTGTTTGACCTTGGGATTCAACAGAAATCGCGAACCGGTCTCGATGGCCGTTCGCAACTCGTGCCGACCGGTTTGAGCGGCGAACAGCGCCAACTCTAACTCGTAACTCTCGGCAAAAACATTGAGATGATGCACATCGATCGTCAAACCGATGCCGGGATACCCCATCTCGGCAAGGATAACGACCGCATCCGTCAGCCGATGATGCGCAAAGCCATTCGTGTTGTAGCCGAGGAACATCGCAATCGCCTTTTCACTGATAGTCGGGGAACGGATCGCCCTCTTCGAGCAACAGTGTCGTTTCGGCGGTGATGTAAGCGGTGCCTGCGATTGTGGGGATGATGCCATTGGCATCGCGTTCGTAGTGTCCTTCAAAGACGCTACCGACGATGCTTTCCTGTCGCCACACGTCGCCTGGCTGCCACTTGCCCGATGCCGCGAGGCAGGCGAGTTTCGCGCTGGTGCCGGTGCCGCATGGGGAACGGTCGTACGCTTTTCCGGGGCAGAGCACGAAGTTCCGGCTATGGTTTTTCGGATCGTTCGGCGCGTCGAAGAGTTCGATGTGATCGATTTCCGCCCCGTTCGCACCTGTCGTGCCGCTCGCATTCAACGCACGGCGAATCCGCGTGCAGACATCGGTTAAACGGTCGGAATTGTGAACTTTCAACGTCTCGCGGTGATCGCCGATCAGGTAAAACCAGTTGCCTCCCCAGGCAATATCGCCCGTCACCCAGCCGTACCCTTCCACGCTCACCGCGACATTCGCCGCGTGCCGATAGCTCGTCACGTTCCGCACGGAGCCGCGCCCGTTGCCGTGCCAGGTGGCAGTCACCACGCCGACGGGAGTTTCGATGCGATGCTCGCCGACACCGATTCGTCCGAGGTGCGCGAGCGTCGCCACGAGGCCGATGGTGCCGTGCCCACACATGCCGAGCGTACTGACGTTGTTGAAGAAAATGATGCCGCAAACGCAGGACGGATCGCTGGGTGGAACCAACAACCCGCCGACGAGAATATCCGACCCGCGCGGCTCGTCCACCGCGAACTTACGAAAATCCTCGTGCTGATCGCGAAACCGCAAACAGCGTTCCGCCACACTCCCCTCGCCCAGTTCCGGGCCACCCGCAATCACAATCCGCGTCGGCTCGCCACCGGTGTGCGAATCGATGGCCAGCACCTTGCGCGTAAACGACATCGCGGTTCTCGGTTGAGGTCGGGTTGTGGGCGAACCTTTCCGCATTCGCTCCAGAAAATCTATTGACTGGAAGCTCGCGTGAGGGGACACTGACTTCACCTGCCGAATGTTTTCGATTCTCGCATCACTTTACCAGAGTCCAAAATGCCTGCCATGTCGCCCCGCATCCATCGCCGTAGCTTTCTCCAGATCGGCTCGCTCGGCCTCGGTGGCCTGACGTTGCCGGGGTTGCTGCGTGCCGAGTCGACTGCGGGCGTTCGCTCGAATCCTAAGTCGGTGATTCTCGTCTACCTCGTTGGCGGGCCACCGCACCAGGATCTGTTCGACCTAAAACCCGACGCGCCGAAAGAGATCGCGGGGCCGTGGAAACCGATCGCTACGAAGGTGCCGGGGATCCAGATTTGCGAAGCGCTTCCGCAACTTGCGAAGATCATGGATAAACTCACGATCGTTCGCTCGCTGGTTGGGAATCAAGCCGATCACGATGCAACGCAGGTCTATAACGGCCACAATCCGCGGAAGCCGACGCCGGCCGGCGGTTGGCCGCAATTCGGCTCGGCGGTGGCCAAGTTGAAGGGGCCGATCGATCCATCGGTGCCGCCGTATTTCAGCCTCTGTTACACCTGCACGCACGGGCCGTACAACGAGCCTGGCCCCGGTTTCCTCGGGCCGGCGCTGGCTCCGTTTCGTGCGATGGGCCAAACCCGCGACGACATGGTTCTCCGTGGAATCGCGGTGAACCGGCTCGCCGACCGCAAAACGCTCCTCAACCGGTTCGACGATATGCGCCGCGATGCCGACGCAACGGGCGCACTGAAGGGAATGGACGCATTCACCGAGCAGGCATTCGGGCTACTCACGTCGTCTCGCGTGGCCGAGGCACTCGATTTGTCTCGGGAATCGAAGAAGGTGCTCGAACGGTATGGCACCGGCAACCCGAAGATTTTTATGGACGACAACGGCGCACCGCGCGTCCCGCAAAGTCTGCTGATGGCGCGGCGACTCATCGAAGCCGGTGCCCGTGTCGTCACGTTGAATTACAGCAAGTGGGATTGGCACGGCGGCACCAACAATACCATCTTCAAGCGCGAAGCCGAAGACTTCCCGCCGTTCGATCAGTGCGTGAGCGCGTTGGTCAAAGACTTACACGATCGCGGACTCGACAAAGATTGCACGGTCATCGTGATGGGCGAGTTCGGCAGAACGCCGAAGATTAGCGACCAGGTCGGTCGCGATCACTGGCCGCAAGTGAACTGCGCCCTGATGGCGGGTGGCGGCATGACGATGGGGCAAGTCATCGGCTCGACGGACAAGATCGCCGGCGAGGCCGCGAGCCGACCGGTCACGTTCGGCGAACTCTATGCGACGCTGTATCACAACCTCGGCATCGACGCGACCAAGGCCACAATCCCAGACCTCACCGGCCGCCCCCAATACCTCATCGAAGATAACGCCCAACCGATGCGAGAGCTGGTGTAAATCCAAAGCCATTCGCAAACACGTTTGCGAATGGCTTTGGGTGTGTGTCCGAGGTACGCATTTCCCAAAACTGGCTTTACTTGTGCGCGTGCCACGGCGACACGGCGTTGGTGGAAGCCATGTTCGTATGCCAGTCGAGGTAGCCGAGGTACAACAGCGCCCCGAGTATCGTGTAACAGATCGTCGTGCCGCGTACGGAATCGGAAAACATCTTGACGGCGCTTCCCGACGACGACTTCAATTTGAGGCGAACGCCGTTGAAGTCCACGCTGTAGATTTCGTCGAGAACGAGGTGCGACAAGAACCCGAGCATCACGCCCAGAGCGAGAATGGCGCGAACGATGTAGTCGTCCGAACCGTAACCGAGGTAGACGACGAGGCCGAAAATGAGCATCGCCGGGATGCTGTGCCACATGCCGCGGTGGACCGAGATTCGCTTCAGAATCCACGCGGCCCCGTATCGGATGACCACGTAACTGAGTACGAGTGCCGTCAGCACGCCTTCGTGCGATAGCCCCGCCTGTACGAATCGCGGCGACGCCAACAGTGGCAACGCCGCCGCCGCCAGCCCGAAGATTTCGCGAACCGGCCGACCCGAATCGCTATCGAGGTCGGGCAGCATCCCGCCGACCGTCGTCAGCGTGGCCGCGAGGATACTCGTTTCGAGGTGGCACGAACAGCCTTTCGTCACGGCGAAGCCGTAACCGATGCCGATCGTCGCCGCGACACCGACGTGCGTGCGGAAACCCGCCATGGCAGAATCCTTTCTTCCGACTACGGACCTTGCAACACGTTCCCGAATCTGGCGAAATCAACGCACCACTAATCGGAGGATTCGCCATGACCAACGCCGACATCGTCCAACAACTGCGAACTTACGCCAACGAACTGACGCGATCGCACACCAATCTGTACCGGGTGCGGGCATTCCGTCAAGCGGTAACGGCGGTGATGGGACTCGACTGCGAAATCGTCGAGTTGGTAAACCGCGCCGGGCCGAAGAGCTTGAAAGCGATCCCCGGCATCGGCGACAGCCTCGCCGAGACAATCGCCGCCTTCGCAATAACGGGCGTGTGGCAGCCACGCACTCTCATTCGTGGCGCTCGTTAGTCCCGTTTCGGATTGCTCGTCGCGGTCTTGTTAGCCCGACGCGCTAGCGAGGGATTGAAAACCCTCGCTAGCGCGTCGGGCTAGCCCGGATATTTCATCGCTTTTGCGAAAGTGGAGTAGCGCGGCGGCCTAAGATGTGGTATTGATTGGAGTTACAACAATCCGTCAATACTCGAC
>JAYVXI010000176.1:0-4684 GCA_043785305.1 Limnoglobus sp.
TGCCGCACCATTTCAGCCAGGCCATCAGTTCTCGTACACCCCGCGTGTGAGCGGGGAACTCGCGGGTCGTGGGCGAGCCATCGGGGGTTTGTTCGACGCACACCCAATGCGTGCGGTCGCCGACATCGATGCCAGCGGCCTGGGGATTTTGCACGGGCATCGAGGACAGCTTCGCTGCTTCCTCGATGCCCGCAAGGGGTCGCGGGGGATCCAATCGGTTGATGAGCATGAGAGTCTCCGGTTTGAGAACGAGAAAAACCGGAAGTCGGTGGAGGAGTCGGCATCGGTATCAGCCGTCCCAACGGGATCACCGGACGAACTCACGTCCGTAAGGTGTCACCAAACGAAAGGTCCCGCCTCATTGATTCTTTCATGCGTGTAGTCGTTCCACTCGCCGCTTCTGAGCTTGGGGGCGTTCTGCGACAGCAGATAATAGAGGCATTCGCGTATCGTTGTGAGAGATTGAAATGCCTCTTTCTCCCGGAGAGTTTGCGATGATCGAAAAATCGGATCGATCACCCCGCCGCAGGGCATGGCTGATTGCCGTCTCGCTCGTCACCATCGGTATTGCTGCCGGTGGTGCCGGTGGGGGATTCATCGGCTATCGGCTCGGTGTTGTCGACGAGAAAAACGCCAGCATACGGCGACTCGAGGAGGCGCTGACACGGCGATACCAGAAACTCGATGCCGATACCCGGCCTCCGATCCGCACGGTCGATGAGGGCTTCAGGGCTAGCGTTATCGGGGCGTCAACGACACGGGTCGAGAGCTTGTACGGGCTACCAAAGCACCTGACCCGAAACGGCAGCGAATTCTGGGACGGCCCCTTCTGGGAGTATCGGGGAGAGTTCGCGAATCGAGATGGGGGCGTCAGCGACACCGCGTTCCTCTGCTTCGACAAGTCGGGGAATGTGGCCGAGGTTCGGTTCGCCAAGTCGGAGAAAATCGTGTTCCCATCTCCAAATAGGCCGTAAGGTCTGGAGCGTGCCGACGAAGCCCAAGGTCGCGTCTGCGCACCTTGGGAATAGTCGCAGTTACTTCGTTTTCGTCTGGATGTCCCAGTTTTTCTCGTTCGATCCGGGCTTCACTTCGAGGGTTAACGTCGTTTTGTCGTTGTACTCGGCAGGCAGCGATTCTTCGATGAACCCGCCCGCTCCGGGGCCGGGGCCTTCGCCTTCGCTCTTCGGGCTGGGTTTCGCGCGCGACTGTGGGCGCGGAACGCGAATCTCGACTTTGACCGAGCCAATTGAGACTGTCGTCGAATACTTACCTTGTTTGAGCGTGTCGCCGGCCGATGGCGATTTCCCATCGGACGAGACGAAGTTAATCGAGGAACCGTCCATCGGGATTTCCCCGTTGACGGTGACGGTGCCACTGACCGTGCCCGTTTTGGCATCGTCGCCGCAACCGCTGAGGAGCAGGCACGCCAACGAGATCATGCTCGCACTTGCCAATTTAATCATTGCTGAAAACCTCCGAGCCGGCCATCGAACCCAATGCGTTCCAGGTGCTGATCGCGATCGAGTTGCGCGCAAATCGTACGCTACCATCGCAGTTGGCGGCGTTGACCCCGCCGGTGTGGCGGCTACGGGCCGCGGCTCGTTGGGGGTTGCCGAGCGCCACCGGCATCAGTGGGTCGCCGTTGAGTTGGAAGTACGCCGCACTGCGCACCAAGTCCGGCGAACTCGAGTTCGGCGTGATCGTGGTATCGAAGCGGAAAATGCCGTCGTCGTTGTGAAAGTCGCCGCGCCAGTCGTTGTCGGCGGCACTCTTGGCGATCAGGCTTTCAGACATGAGTAACGTATTCGATGTCCCATCGGTGATGCTCGCCATTTTCACGACGCCCGGCGTACCGCGGTTACCGGTTATGTGGTAGAACGGCCCGAAATTCGAGCCGATGGCGGTGGCACCCGCCCCCGTTCGCGTATCGTCGTAAAGCGCGTTGCCCCAGTTCACCATGTAGTTCCCACGGGTTCGCTGATAGGTTCCCGTACTTTGGTCGATCGTGCCGGTGTCGCTCGGGCAGAGGTACGTCGGTACCCGTTTGCCACAAAGGCCGTTCAGAGTGCCCGCAACGGTCGCCGGTGACAGGTAGAAGTGCTGATTCAGGTTGTTTTGCTGCGACAGCGCGGTTTGCTCGATGAATGGCCACACGTACATCACCCAGGTCTGGCGTTTGAGTGTATTACCGTTCGTCGAGCCTTTGGGGAACTGGTTGAACACATCGTGGTAGCCCTGCATCGCCAGGCCGAACTGCTTCAGGTTGTTCGTACATTTCGCACGCGCCGCCGCTTCGCGGACCTTTTGCACGGCGGGTAACAGCAAGCCGATCAGGATCGCGATAATCGCAATTACGACCAACAACTCGATGAGCGTGAAACCTCTGCGTCGAGAGGCTTTCGCGAGTGGGGGAGAGTCGAACGAGAACATCGGGAGAACCTCTGAAAAGTAGAAATGATGCCAAAGTGTTAGATGTAAGCACCTCGGTGGGTGTACGGTAATCGTGAAAGAAAAATGAGTCAACAGAAATTCGGCTGCCGATTGCAGATATTTTGCGGATTCTTTTGAAATCGAAACCGATCATGGAAACGCGACGCGGACGGGTTGACCGACGCGGAGCGGCGACTTGCCGGCGGGGGCGGCATCGGTGACTTCGATCTCGATTTCGAGCGCGACCGACGCTTTGCCCGCGAGGAGATCGGCGGCACCGCCGTTACGCTTGTTCAGAAATGCCGAACCGATGCGCTTCACGGTGCCTTCGTAAGTGAGGGCGGTATTGGTATCGTCGGTGATCGTGACCTTCTGGCCGATCTTGTCTTTGATCTTGTACGAGAAATCGGGGACGACCTCGGCACGGACGATTCGCGGACCGCCGGGGATCAGGTAAAACAACGGCGAGCGAGACTGTTGGCCGACCACGAGGCCCGGCGTTGCGGTCACTTGTTCGATGACCCCGCCGATGTCGGCTTTCCACACGCAACGAGCAATCGCCAGATTGACTTTCTCGATCTTCGCCTGCATCAGTTCGCACGTGTATTGGGCTTCGTTTGCCGTCTCCGCAACGGGTTGACCTTCGACGAGCTTCAGGTCGAGCGTTTTCGCACTCACGTTGTTTTTCGCGATTTCGACCTTTGTATTCGCTTCAAAAATCATCGGGTCATCGAGGCGGCGCTTCTCGAGTTCGGCTGGCGACTGATCCCCGGATCCCAGTTTGTTCAGTTTGTCGAAATTGCGAATCGCCAAACCGACGCCCTCATCCGCCCGCTTTTGAAGGTACACGGCGTTCGTCACCGCGAGTTTCGCTTGTTCGACCGTGCGTGCGTGTTGGTCTTTGAGTGCCTTTGCTTGGTTGTACTTCGTGACGGCGACATGGAGCGCGCTGCTGGCTTCTTTGAGGTCGATTTGCAAAAACTGATCGTCGAACTTCACGAGCACATCGCCCGGTTTCACTTCGGCACCGTTGCGAACGAGGACTTCCTTGATGGTACCCGATGGCATGTGCGAAGGCAGAAAGTACGACATCGACGACGGGTCGGAATCGACGGTCCCTTTGACGACGAGGCCATCGACGATTGCGGTGTACTTGGCTTTCTTCGGATCGACGGGCGCGCCACCGCTGCTGGTGGAGTCGGGGTTCGCGAGGCGGTTCGCGCCGACGAGGCTGCCCGCAACGAGCGCCACGCCGAGGAACCAGGGGATGAGTTTGAGCCGATTCATAGGGATTCTACCCTTGCGAACGTCGTGCGTGCGTTCTGCTGCCACCTCAATGGGTGGCGACATCCGCCGCCTGACGTTCCAGTTTGCCATCTTCCAGGTGATAGCACACATCCACGAACGGAAGCATTCGATGATCGTGAGAAACGATAAAAATCGTCGCGTTGCGGTCGTGGGCCGCATCGCGTAGCAGTTGTAGCACGCCTTGGCCGTTCTCCCAGTCCAGCGCACTCGTCGGTTCGTCGGCAAATAAGTACGTCGGGTTCTTGACCAAAGCACGCCCGATTGCGACCCGCTGCTTCTCGCCGCCCGAAAGCTCTGAGGGTTTTTTATGGCGCTGCGAGGATATCCCCAACCGTTCGAGCATTTCTTCGGCCTGCCGCCTCGCCTCGCGCGGCCCGACGTTGCAGCCCCATTTTAACACGATCTCTAATTGTTGCGACGCCGTCAGTGCGGGAAAGAGATTGTACCCCTGAAAGATAAATCCGACATGGGCACGGCGAAACTCCTCGCGTTCCTTCGTGCTGAGCGCCCAGATGTCGATCGGTGCCGGACTCTTGCTGACGTGCGTGAGTACCTGCCCGCTATCGGGCGGTAGTAACCCCGACAGCACCGCCAGGAGCGTCGATTTGCCGCTACCGCTCGGCCCCATGAGCAAGGCGACCTGCCCCGGATACATATCGACCGTGACTTCTCGCAAAGCGATCTTTTGCTGCGCGCCATCGCCGAACGTCCGCATTAGACGAACGGCACTCAACGACGGTTGTTCCCGCGAACCGAAAGTCATCTGCGAACCTCAACTGCAATGGCGTAGGCATACCGTTTGCTAAGAGTATCCCAATCGCCACCGGCGAACAAGCCCGCGCCGATCGAGCCGATTGACAAGCCCATTTCGATCGGTGATAATTCGCAGACGATCCTTCCCAGCACATCGGGCAAGCTCATGGACCACGACCAACGATTCAAGTCG
>JAYVXI010000177.1:0-4673 GCA_043785305.1 Limnoglobus sp.
CTCCCGGTAAGAGAAGCCGTACATTAAACGGAGGCCTCACCCTCGCGCAACGCGCAAATATCGTGCCGAACGCGATAGGGTTCATCCCGGTGGCTCGTAAGCAAAATCCCACCGGGATGAACCCCGGTGGCTCGTTGAGAATCTACTTCTTCGCGTGCTCGTCTTTGCTGCCGAGGATTCGCATCCCGTAGAAGCTGCGATGCACGAAGATCATCGAGATGGCCAGAAACGCGACTGTCAGGCCGATGGCGAGGTTGCCGTTCTCCTTGTTCCTCTTCAGTTCCTCGGCGAGTTCCACGGCTAACAACCCGAATAGCGTCGTGAACTTGATGATCGGGTTCAGCGCGACGGAACTCGTGTCCTTGAACGGATCGCCGACGGTGTCGCCGACGACGCAGGCGTCGTGGAGCGGAGTGCCTTTCGCTTTCAGTTCGGTTTCGACGATCTTCTTCGCGTTGTCCCACGCACCGCCCGCGTTCGCCATGAAGATCGCTTGGTACAGGCCGAACAGCGCGATGCTGATCAGGTAGCCGATGAAGAAAAAGCTTTCGAGGAAGGCGAAGCCGAGCGTCGCGAAGAACACCGTGAGGAAGATGTTGAACATCCCCTTCTGCGCGTATTGCGTGCAAATCTCGACGACCTTTTTGCTGTCTTCGGTGCTCGCCTTTTTCACCGAATCATCGAGTTTGATGTTCGCTTTAATGAACTCGACCGCACGGTAAGCTCCCGTCGTGACGGCTTGCATACTCGCACCGGTGAACCAGTAAATCACCGCACCACCCGCGATCAAGCCGAGCAGGAACGGCGGGTAGAGAATCGAAAGTTTATCGAGGTTGATCGCGAGTGCGCGGTGCGTTTCGGGGTCGGTCGTCAGGCCCATGATGATGCTGAAGATCATCGTCGTCGCACCGACGACTGCGGTGCCGATGAGCACCGGTTTCGCGGTCGCCTTGAACGTGTTGCCCGCACCGTCGTTCTTTTCGAGGTTGTCTTTCGCAACCTGGAAATCGGCATCGTAGCCGTAGACGGACTTCAGTTCGCTCTTGATGTTCGGTTCTTCTTCGATCGCCGAAAGTTCGTAAACGCTCTGTGCGTTGTCTGTGACGGGGCCGTAACTATCGACCGCGATCGTCACCGGTCCCATGCCGAGGAACCCGAACGCGACGAGGCCGAACGCGAATACCGCCGTCGTGCCATCGAGCATGATCCCGCCGGGGATCATCAGGCTGATCCAGTACGAGATGGCCATGAGCGCGAGCAACGTCATGCCGATCCAATAGGCAGAGAAATTCCCCGCGACGAGGCCCGACAGGATGTTGAGCGACGCACCGCCTTCGCGGGACGACGTGACGACTTCGCGAACGTGCGCGCTTTCGGTGCTCGTGAAAATCTTGACCAGTTCGGGGATGATCGCACCGGCCAGTGTGCCGCACGTAATGATCGTCGACAGTTGCCACCAAACCGAGGTCGAGCCACCGAGGTTCGGAATCAGCAAGTAGCTCATCGCGTAGGTCGCCACGACGCTGACGATGCTCGTCAACCAGACGAGGAAAGTCAGCGGCGCTTCGTAGTTGAAGTCTTTGCTTTCGCCGTATTTCGCCTTCGCAATCAGTTCGTTGACGAAGTAACTGACGCCCGATGCGATGACCATCATCACGCGCATCATGAAAATCCAGACGAGCAATTGAACCTGAATCTTCGGGTCGCCGACCGCGAGCAGAATGAACGTGATGAGTGCCACACCCGTGACGCCGTACGTTTCAAAACCGTCGGCACTCGGCCCCACGCTGTCGCCCGCATTGTCGCCCGTACAGTCGGCAATCACGCCGGGGTTCCGTGCATCGTCTTCCTTAATCTTGAAGACGATTTTCATCAGGTCGGCACCGATGTCGGCGATCTTCGTGAAGATACCACCCGCAACGCGCAACGCCGCTGCACCGAGCGATTCGCCGATGGCAAACCCGATGAAGCACGGGCCAGCATACTCGCCGGGAACGAACATCAGGATGATGAGCATCAACAACAGTTCAACGCTGATAAGCAACATGCCGATGCTGATACCCGCCTTCAACGGAATCGCGTAACAGGGGTAGGCTTTGCCACTGAGCGCAGCAAACGCGGTCCGGCTATTCGCAAACGTGTTGACGCGGATACCGAACCACGCGACACCGTAACTGCCGAGGATACCAACGACGCTGAACCCGAGAATGACGGCCACGATTTCGATCGGGAAGCCATCGCGGATGATTCCCGTTGCGGGATCTTTGTACTTCGTGAGGTAGCCGAAGTAGAGGCCGATGACCGCCGCGATGAACAGCCAGAGCATCGCGAGGAACTTGCCTTGCGTAATCAGGTACGTCTTGCAGGTTTCGTAAATGAGTTCGGAAACTTCCAACATGCACTTGTGAACGGGCATGTTCTTGAGATCCCGGTACATCAATAGGCCGAAGACCAACCCCGCCACCGACACCGCCAGACCCACGTACAGCAAATCCTTGCCGCCAATGCCCTTGCCTTCCACGCCGCCGTTGAGAAACGTCGTTGAGTTGAGGTCGGGTAGCTTTAGGTCCGCTTCGCCTGCGTAACCGAGGCCAGGGCTGAAGATCATGGCGAGCATCGTCGCGATAAGTGGACGCGACAGACGCCGTACTATCGACAAAAGCATCAGTGAATCTCCGAGGATGACGCGACACCGTGGGCCGTACGCGAGGAGAGTCCGGCAAAGGAGCCACCGTCGGTCATTTGTAGAAGTTTGGTAGCTTAACCGACGACCGAACCGAATACGAGCATTATTCTGGCAATCTCCGTTTCGCCGCGCCGCGGGGTGAATCGCGGGTGCGCGAACATTCGCATCACTCACGTTGTCATTCGAGACATCGTGCCCGCGTTCGCTGCAAAGCCTACGCGGCGCGGCGAAACGGGAAGGGAATACATCTTCGATATGCACGATCGATTTGTTAGCCCGACGCGCCAGTTTTGAAGTTGCGCTGTTATGTCGGCTGTCTTGAAATGCAGGCGTATCACGCAAAAACCTACGCCCGGTGAGCGGTATCGCGTAAGCGTGCCCGTGGGAACTGTGGGATTCTCAGTGATTCACTGAGCCGATTCCCCGCAAGGGGTCGGGTGCGAGATATCCGTCCGTTTTCACGATCCCGCGACCCTTACGGACTCGTACGTATTTGCGCCTCACCCGACCCCTTGCGGGCAACGCCGCGAACGATTATTTCGCTTGTATTTTGAGGTTTGTGTGGGAAGTCTCTGCGTCAGAAGTCTCACGACTTCCGCTACGAAGCGATTCTGACGTAGTCGAAGTCGTGAGACTTCGGGACGGATGAAGTCGCTGCGTCAGAAGTCTCACGACTTCCGCTACAAATACAGGGAAAATACGCCAATCTGGAAATCCTTCACGGCGTTGCCTTGCGGGGAATCGGCTCGGAAGCGACCGACATCGCGATGAAAAACGCAACTTTAAAAAGCGCCAGCAAGGAATAAATCGGTTGGAAACTTCCCATCACTTGGAGTCGATGCTATGGAGCCGAAGACGATTGATGACGTATTGGCACTCATCGCGAAGCGACCGGCAGACGCGGAGTTGTACCAGCAACTCGGGCTTTTGTACGCCAAAGCGGACAGTCGGGAGGAGGCACGCGCGGCATTCGAGCGGTCGCTTGAACTCGACCCGAAAGACGCATTTACGCATCTGTACTTGGGCAACTGGTTCTACGCTTCCCGGAATTATTCGGAGGCATTGGTGCGGTTCCAGAACGCGGCCGAATTGATGCCCGATCAGGCCGTTGCCTTCTGGTGCGTGGGGGATGCTTATCGGGCACAAGGCATTTACCATATGGCTCAACAGTCCTACGAAACCGCCGTCCGCATCGCCCCGGACGACAAAAAGGCCCGCGAGAACCTAGCGGGGTGGCACGAGTGCCGCAGGGGAATAACGGACGAGACGTACGGTATGATCGGGTTGGCGTACCGCAACGATCAGGCCGCCACCACGGTCCTGTTGGCGTCGCGTTGGCTCAAGGCTCATCCGGATGATATCTGGGTGATCTTCAACTATGCTGAGATTCTGTACAAGTTGACGCGGTACGAGGAGGCCATCCGGGTTTACCTCGATGCGATTGAACGCTTTGAGGACAGGCGTTGGGGGCTATACAACCAGATGGGGCATTTGCATCGCTACCGGGGAGATTACGCTGTCGCGGAACTATGGTATCAGAAAGCGGTCGATGAAAACCCGGATGAGGCGGGGAGTTACATCTTTCTGGGGGCTGTTCAGGCAGTCCAAGGCAAGTTGATGCAGGCCGAGGTGACGCATCGCAGGGCCATCCAGTGCCCGGAAGGGCTGATCGACGAGGCCTATCACAACCTTGGGCTGGTTCTCCGCGGCCAAGGCCGATTTGCGGAAGCGGCCGACTGCTTCCGCAAGGCAATCGAATTGTGTCCGGAGTACCCTCATGCCATCGAGGCGTTGCAAGATGTCGAAGCCGCCTTGACGTTGACTGCCGCAGACGTTGAGTAACGGGATCGGATTGCTTAGCCCGACTCGCCAGCGAGGGTCGCAGCCGTATCACCCCATTGGCATCAAGTTAAGCGGTTGTGGGCATTTCCACCTTGTACTTGAGCTGGCTCGGATCTGCGAGCAACTCGAAGGTACTGGACGACTT
>JAYVXI010000178.1:0-14463 GCA_043785305.1 Limnoglobus sp.
CAGCGAATCGAATCGGCACGTTACTACCGCTATCGCAGACGTAACCTGCCGCCACCATTAAAGAACGAGCAAAAACGATAACGATACAGTAGAACTATCCTCTTCTGGCTAAGAGTGTTGAGTTCATCGCAGATAACTATGCAGCGATTCCTGGCATCTATGGCAGCTTCAGGGAAAGATGTCTTGCGCTCGTCTCCGAGTACGGTGCCGCCGCAGGAACTTAATGCCACCTGCCCAAGTCACATCGCGTAAGTCTTGCGCCCGAAATTCTTTTGCGATCAATATTGCGAGATGCGAATCGCGGCGAATTCTCACAAGTGGGCATTTTCCATATTGAAAACTGGGCATGGTTCAAAAAACGGTGTTTTTGGGTAGCTGGTGCGTCCTTCATTCTTCATTCTCCGGTAGCCGCAGGTCTTTAGCCTGCGCGGGGGCAATTCCCCTCAAAAACCAGTCGTGGCGAGTCTTCGCGACGCGACGCGATCCGCACAATTCGTGCATTCTTGGCGCACGAACCGTCGTGTCTCGCAGACTCACCACGACCCTCAATCGTTGCCGGCGGCAAACGCAGGCTAAAGACGGCTAAAGACGGCTAAAGACCTGCGGCTACCAGAGAACGAAGAACGAAAGATGCACTTGTTACCCACCACCGTTATTTGAACCATCCCTGAATTCCTTTCAGCGGCAGAGGGCACACAGGATGGCGACGACGGACTTCCGGATTGCACCTACTCGAAGATGCACCTGGGAACCAATGAGCGGAGCGACTTCACGCCCAGCGTCGAGTTGCTGGCCTTCATCGCTCGCGGGCACTCGATTGGCATCGCGATTTGCGCCGACACTACGCAGCCATCCCATCCGCGAGCGTATGCCGATGCCGGATCGACCATCTACGCCGCAGGGGTTTTCCTAAACGCGGATTGGTACGCGACCGACTCGCCGAGGCTGGCGGGCTACGCAGCCGATTGCCGGATGCTGGTCGTGATGGCCAACCACGCCGACTCGGTCGGCACCTACCGTTCCGTAGGCCGGAGCGCGGTGTGGGCTCCCGGCGGTGCCCTCCTGGCGCAGGCAGAGGGCACGGAAAAGTGCTTAGTGATAGCCACGAGCGACCGGGGCGAGTGGCACGGCGAGGTCGTCGGGTTCTGAAGTGCCGTGCAATGGGACGGCGTCGGGCTAACGGGACTGCAAATCACGGCCGCGTGGCGTCGGGCATCAGTATCGGCGCGGCGGGGAAGCCGGCTTCGGGGATCGCGATGAGGCGTACGCCGATGGCGCGCTCGGTGGCACCGTCTTTGCGCAGTTTTGGTTCGCTGTGCAATCGGTCGAAGCGATACACGGCGGATCGGCTGCTGGTCCATTCCAGTGCGAAATCTTGCCCGCCGGAACGGAGTGTGAGCGTGGCGGTGACGTCGTCGTTGGGGCGTACGGTGAACTTGCCGTCGTGGCCGTCGGCAGTCAAGTGGAACGTCGAGGCCGGACCGGTGCGGTCGGGTTCGCCTTCGATTCGGTATGCGTATTCCTTCGCGGCCACCGTAATGACGAGCTTGCCAGAAGGCACGGCACGCTGGTTCCGCAAGTCGTCGGGGATGCTCAGTTCTAGCTGTTTCGCATCGGCATCGAAGCGGTCGCGTTTGAGGAAAGCAATCAGTTCCACGATAGGGTCGTCGAGCGGCAAGTCGCCGTCCCATCGGGCGAGTTGCTGGAGGAATCGCCCCCACGATCGCATCTCCGGTTCGTCCGCCCAACCCGCCACTTCCAGCCATGCGGCACGGGTGTCGGTGCGGTTGAGGCGATTCAAAACGAGGCCGCGAACGTGCCGCACGCCGGTGTCGTAGCTGCGTCGCAACCGCTTCTGGAGTTCGCCGCGAACGGGGTCCGGGAAGCGCGAGGCTTCCCACTCGAAGGCATTTTCCGGGCGACGTTGATACAAAACCGCCAGCTGTTTCGTGCGCTCATCGGCGAGACTGCGCGAGCCACCACTGTCGGCGATTGGCTCGGGCAAATCGAGTGTCGCACCCGGCCCCGGTGTCATGCCGAGTGCCGCGCACAAATCGCGCAAATGCAGCAGTCGTTCGCGGGTGGATTCCCAATCCGAACGCGCCTGATCGACGCGATCGAACTCGAATGCGGCGGCGTAATTCAGCACCGCCCCGCGACGGTTCGGCAGCTTCTCCGAACCGGGTAGCTCGTCGGTCGGGCGGAACGGCGGTGCCCCCGCTTCGGCCTGTAATGCCAGCACATCGAGCCGCCAGCGGTGATCGACGCTCGGCACCAACATCAGCACCGTGCCGCGCCGCACCAGTCCGCGATACCACTCGTTCAGCGTCGCCCCGGCGCGCCGTAATAGCTCGGCATCGGTCTTCCATTTGTTCCACAATCGCATCGCCTCGGTGTCCACCCACGCGGCCGCATAATCGGGCGGCGGCATCAACAGCGTACGCAGTTCCGTGTCGAGAACATCGAGTTCGTATTTCGACCGCACTTCCGCCGGGCCGAGCCGCGGCATGTGAAAGCGTTCGCGGTAGTCGGCATAGTCTTTGAATTCGCGCAACCGCGCATCGACGAACACGCGGTCTTCATCGGCGAGACGCTCGTAGCCGAGGTCTTCGTGAATCGCCGTCAGTTCGCTGCGGTTCTTGGCAATCGAGCGATCTGCCAGCCGCAGCGCCGCCGTGCCTTCGCGTTCCTGGTACGCACGCAACCGCAGTGTCAGCCGGTCGTCGGAGGTTTGCGAACTGAAAATGAGCAGCGCGATGAGGCCGAGTAACATCGACGACAACAGCGTGCTGGCACCGGCGACGGTTTGCCGAAGTCGTTTGCGCGATTGTGCGGTACGGGTACGGAAGTCGTTCGCGGCATCGATCGCTTCGCGGTACAGTTCGGCGACGCCGTACGATTCGGATTGGACGGCGGCGAACAGCGTGTATTTCGGGAAGCGTAGCGCGGTGGCGGCGACTTGGACATCGATACTGCCGAACTGCGGCACGGGGTTCGCTGCGGAGCCGAATGCGGTCTCTTCGTCGAGATAATCTTCAAACGCCGTCTTCACGTTTTCTTTTTGCGCTTCGATCTTGCGCATCCAACTCTCGGGATTGTCGTTCGGCGAACAGAGCGAATCGCACTTGGTCAGCGTTAGGAAAATCGGCAGCCCCGCGACTTCCCGATCGTTCTCGCGGGTGCGTTCGAGGCCATCGAGGAATTGCCCGAAGCTGCGGAATAGCTCGGTCATCTCGGGCTTCGTGGCAGTGGCATCGAGCGCGACGATGATCGCATCGGCGGAGCGCACTTCCCCGGCCACGGGACGTTGCGGAAACTGAAGCTGCGAAGGATCGTTAATGAGTTGACTGGCGGAAAATCCATCGACATCGCACAAAATACACGGCGCGTTCGGGTCGATGTGCGGCGTCACTTCGGGCTGTTGATGCGACTCGACCGTAGCGAGTGGCACCGTGCCAAGGAACGCATGAAGCAGCCCCGTCTTGCCGGTTCGCGGCAGGCCGAAGAACACGATTCGCGGCGGCGTGACGGGCATAACGTGGCAGACTCATTGTGACCTGTCGGGGGGCGATACCGTGACAGTTTACGGTGTTTCTGCGGGGAATGTCACGGTCAAACCGGCGGTCTCGCGTGCCCACGTCGAGAGTTGCAGCACCGAGCCATGATTCGGCACGATCGCATTCTGACCGGCGAACCGCAGTTCCAAACCGAATGGCTTCGTCGTCGTTTCCTTTTTCTTCTGTACGGCGGCTTTCACTTCCGCGAAAGTGCGTGGCGAAGGTTCGTCGTCGATCAGGTAAAATTTCGCGTCTTTCACATCGCGCCCGCCGAGGATGGTGATGCGGATGCGTTCTTGCGTCGTCGGGATCGCCTTCGGGGCCGTCGGTACCGGCGTCACGGTCGGGTTGTCGCCGGGCGTCGGGTTCGTCGCGCCTGTGGCGGGTGTCGTTTGGCCGCCGGGTTCGCCGTTGCCTTCGCCATCAGTTCCGCCACCGAACAGGTTCCAGCCGATGCCGTGCCCGAAGACGATCATCGCCACCAACACGGCGAGCGCGATGCCACCGAACGTTCGTGCGATCTTGTGGACGCCCGGTGCGGCCTTGAATTTGAACAGGAAGCGCTCGAGCAGCCAGCCGAAGAGGATCGTCAACACGTAACCGACGAGGAACCCGCCCGCCACCGCAAAGAGGTTGACGACGAGTTGCGCCAGTCGCGCGGCATTCAGGCTGAAGGCAAATAGCGGTATCATCGTGGGCCTCTCCCATTCGTGAACTTCGCGGTCGTCGATTCGCAATTTGTACGGGATTTATAGTGGGTCACGTTTCCAACGTGCCATTTTCGACGATGGAGCCGATGGCACACGAAATTCGTGCCTCGGATCGATACTCGGCAAAAATCGGAAAATCGCCGTGTATCCGTCGCGATGATTGGGTATGATGACGCCAATACTAACATCCCGACGCCCGGCGTTGGCTCGTCCCACTTGTGCGGGTGATTTTCCATGTCGTTGACTTTAACCTGTCCCGGTTGCGAATCGGTTTATACGGTGGGCGAAGTTCTGATTGGGAAAACCATCCGTTGCAAAAAGTGTAGCGAGATGATCCCCGTGAAAGCGGCGGCGGCTCCGAAGGCGGCCACTGTCGTGGCGAAGGCGACTGCCAAACCCGTCTCGAAAGCCACCGCCGTTCCTGCCAAACGGGTCGTCGAAGTCGACGATGAGGACGATGATATTCCGCTCGCCAAATCCAAGCCGACCCGACGCCGCGAGGAAGACGACGACGAGGAAGACGATTCCCCGCGTCGCCGTCGCGGCGCGAAAGACGAGCCGGCAAAGAAATCGCCGTTGTTACTGATCCTCGGCGGGTTAGGCGCGCTGTTGCTGGTCGGCGGTGGCGCGGCATACTTCCTTTTGGGCGACGATGCGAAGCCGAACGATGTGGCCGCAATCGGGACGATTGCCCCACAACCGCAACCCGCGATCGGTGCCAATGGGGTTGCAATTGAAAACGGCCTTGCCAAGGGTACGACCACTGTCGTCAAACCGGAACCGTCGAAGGTCGCGCCAGAACCGACCAAGCCCGCCGCGGAACCGATCAAGCCGATACCCGCGCCAACGAAGCCCACGCCGGAGGCAGTCAAGCCGACGCCACCTGTCGTGAAGCCCGAAACCTTAACGTCGAACGGCATCACCCGCGATCAAATGATGACGGGCACGATGACGCGACTGACCACCGAAACGGTGAAAAAAGCGTCGGTATTGATTGTTGTCGACACGGCCGAAGGACAAGGTGCGGGCACGGGTTGGTTCGGTTTAGAACCCGGCTTGATTTTTACCAACGCCCACGTTTTACACATGATCGCGCCGCACAGTCCGGTACCGAAGAAAGTCACGGTGTACCTCAACTCGGGCACTCAAGAACAACGTGAAATTCCGCATTCGCGAATCAAGATTCTCGCGGTCGATCAGGACATTGACCTTGCGGTGTTACAGGTCGTCAACGAGCCGAACTTACCGTCCCCACTCAAAGTGAAGCCATCGTCCGATTTGCTCGAAGCGCAGGGTCTGACGACATTCGGCTTTCCCCTCGCGTATCTGCTGTCAACCGCATCGGCAGGATCGAAAAAGGAACCGGAGATTTCCGTGAGACGAACGGCGTTCTCCGCGTTTCGACGAAATGACTACGGCGAGTTACGGCGAATCCAGTTCGATGGCGGTGCCAACCAGGGCAACTCTGGCGGGCCGCTAGTCGATGCCGAAGGCGATGTGGCGGGTGTCGTGGTCGAGTTGGTCGGGGCGGGAAAACTGGGATCGACCATTTGCAATGCTGTTCCGACAGAGTACGTTTATGGGCTGCTTGCCGGTCGCGTATCGAAAATCGAGTACGGCATCGCTTACCGCGACAAAGACAAAATCCGCATCCCCGTCACGGCAAACGTACTCGACCCACTCGGTCGCATCGGGAAAATCCACATCCGCGGTTGGGTGGCCGATACTTCGGATAAATATCGACGCCCCGGTACGACGAAACCCGATTCCGAATCGGGGGACAGCGACGAACAAACTTCGCAGCTCACCTACGACCCGAAAACGAAAACAGCGAAAGGCGAACTCACCTTCCCGGACCTTGCCGCAGGCCGCGCGTACTGGGCCCAACCGTACTTCGCGAATGCCGTCAACCCCGCGTACTACATGCCGGGTACGCGGATCAAATTGGCCGGGCCTCCCGTCGATCGAACGAATGCCTCGCTCGTTTTCCACAACAAAGCGGGCGCAGTGCGAAGTGTGTCGATGTCGAATAGTAGCGACATCACCGAAAGCGTCGATGGCGAAGGCCAAGGCAAAAGCGAACGCGCGAAGTTGAAGACGATCTTCAAATTGAAAGAATCCACTGGGCAGGCGGATCGCAACGATGCCCGCCAGGCGGCGCGTGTGAACATGGCGTTTGAAGGCATCGAGATTAAAGTCGAAGCCCTCGGCGGCGCGGTCGAGGAAGATATTCTTCCGAAGTCGGTCCAAGCCGAACTGAATACGCTCGTCAAGCAAATTGGTGCGCAAGGGTACATCGATAAGTTCGGTGAGATGTATCGCGTGAATATCAATGCGCTGTCGCTGCCCGACCCGAAGCTTCAGGGGTTGATGATTCGCCTGACATCCAACGGTGGAGAAGCGTTGCAGGCCACGTCGATTCCATTGCCGAACAAGACCGTAACGCCGGGCGAAACCTGGACGTCGTCGAAAGACTCGCGCTTGTACAGCGTCGCCGCGCCGAGTCCCACTGCGGGACCGAATCCAATGGGCGGGCAGCCGAAGCTCAAGATTCGCGAGTTGAAGTACAAAGACCTGACGACGTACACCTACATCGGCCAGCGCGATCGTGCGGGCAAGAAGGAAGCCGTCGTGCTCATCGAAGGGAAGTCCGTGCAAGCGGCAGGAGCCAAGGAAGGCGTGAGTGGGTCGATCAAAGGCACCGCCTGGATCGAGATCGACACCGGCATCGTCGTCGAGGCCGAGATTCACAAAGAATTCGACATCGATAGTTCGAGCGACGGTTTGAAGAAGCACGTCTCGGGCGTCTTCGACTACAAAGTGACGCGCGGTTCGGCACAACAGTAAGCCGACGCGCGTTGGTTTTCGCCCGTTCGTTCGTCGTTTCTCCGACCCCGTGCCCGTGCGCGGGGTTGTTTCTTTCCTCATACGAGTGACCACCGATGTTCCGTCGTCTCGCTTTCGCCGCCGTTCTGTTTGTGGCGGCGTTCTCCGCGCTCGCGCAGGATACCCCCGCCACGCTCGCCCCAGGAAACTGGGTCATCGCCGCCCGCAACGGACCGACGACCGATTTTCGGCAGATTCTTCTGGAGGTCGAATCGAAGGACGGCAAACTAGCCGGCAAAGTGTTGTCGCCCGAACGCGGCGATCCGAAAGTGAAATCGTTGACAGTCGAAGGCAACATCGTCTCGCTGACGATTACAATCAGCGGTTCCACAATCCATTTCGATGGCACGATCGACCCGAAACAACCGAAGAACATCCTCGGCAGCTTCGGCGATGAACGCCGACTGTCGGCCGCGACGTTCTCTGCGACGGACATCACCGAGATCAATCAGAAGAACTCCGTCGTCACGAATAAAGCACCCGAAGAGTTTACGGCGATGCTGAAGGTGTCGAATGCGTCGCAGATTTTACGCGGCAAGGCACGGCAAACCAAAGACGCCGACGCGAAGAAGGAATTGCTGAAGCAAGCCGAAGACGCCACGAAGGTAGCCGACGCGAAACTGCCCGACATGTACAAGGAGGTGCTGGCGAAGTACCCCGGCACGCTATCGGCCTACACAGCCGCGAATAGCCTCATCACTCGTGCGGAGAAAATCAGAGCTTCCGCCGATGCCGTGAAATCATGGGCCGAGGCGATGATTGTCGCCGCCGCGCCATACGGCAAGAAATACGAAGACGACACCGCATCGCGAATCGCCGCAGCACTGACCGGCCAAACCGGGTACGCCGCAACCGCACTCCCCTACGCCGAGCGCACGGTGAAGGTCACCGAACAGGCTTCACCAGCACGCCGCGTGCGCGCATTAACGACCTTGATGGAAGCCCAATCCGGTAGCGGTAAGGCCGATGCCGCGAAGGCCACGGAGGCCATCATTACGAAGATCGACGGGGAACTCGATGCGGAGTTTCTGAAGACCTTTCCGCCGTTCAAGCCGAAGAAGTATCAGGGGCGTACCGACGAGAAAGCCAACCGCGTTGCCGTGATGGAACTGTTCACCGGTGCTCAATGCCCGCCGTGCGTCGCCGCCGACGTAGCCTTCGATGGTTTACTCAAAGCGTACAAACCGAAAGACCTGATCTTGCTGCAATACCACTTGCACATCCCCGGCCCCGACCCGCTCACGAACGAAGACACCGTCGAACGGTACGGCTACTACAGCAAGAAATTCGAGAACGATTTCGGCGGCACACCGAGTACCGCATTCAACGGCAAAGCCGCAGCGGGCGGTGGTGGCGGCATGGCCAACTCGGAAGGGAAGTTCACCGAATTCCGCGGCATCATCGACGAGATTCTCGAAAAGTCGAGCGCTGCGAGCCTGACGGGAACGGCCAAACGCGATGGCGATGCCATCGCAGTGTCAGTCGAAATTGCCGGCTTGAAAGAACCGAGTGAAAGCGTGAAAGTTCGCGTTCTGCTCGTCGAAGAAAACATTCCGTACGTCGGCAGCAACGGTCTGCGGTTCCACCATCACGTGGTGCGCTCGCTGTTCGGTGCGCCGAACGGCGTACCCGTGAAAGACCTGACCGGCGGCAAGCACACCGCGAAGCTGAGCCTCGCCGCACTGCGTGCGCAACAGACGAAATACCTCGATGCCTTCGCGAAAGACAGCCCGTTCCCGAACAAGAAACGGCCGTTGGAAATGAAGCACCTGAAAGCCGTCGCCCTGGTGCAAAACGACGAAACGGGCGAAATCCTAACGGCGATTCAGTTCGATGTGAACTAACGACTCGCCTCGCGTAATAGAATCTCGACCTCTGCCCGCGTGTCCCATGCGGGCGGAACTTGCCCCGGCTTCGATTCCCGTTTCAGCCACATCTCGGCTTTCTCGCGCCAGATTTTCGCATCGGTCGCGTGTCCCAACCGATTCTGCAACAAGCTATAAATCAGCCACGCCGTCGGTCGCTCGGCCTTGCTTTCGCAACTCGCTTTCAACTTCGCGGCGGCTTCCTCGAAGCGGCCCGCTCGCATCAAGCTCGCTCCCATAACCGTCGTTGCGAAGTCGCTCGCATTCGTGCCGACCTCGGCGAGTTTCAGAACCTGTTGCGGATCGACGCCACTGTCCGGAGAGAGTGAACAGACCCACGCGACTCGATGCGCCTCATTCGTATCGTGCGTCCCCCGGTAGAAATCGGCGAGGTCGCGGCAGGCTTTCTGGTAGCCCTCGCGGTCGTTGGCATGCAGGCGAACGAGCGGCAGTAACCCCACCGCCGATGTCGGGTCGGCCCGCAGTTGCATCGCCTTGCTGAGGTGCGCCGCCGAGCCGTCCCAATCGCCGAGTTGCCCGAGCGCCACGCCGGCTTGATACCAGTTATCGGGCAAATCCGGTTGCAGCAGGATCGCCTTCGCGGCTTCGTTGGAGGAACCCTGCCAGTCGCGGAGTTTCGCCGACGCGATGGCCTTGCGACGGCGATACTCGGGCTGTTCCGGACTCTCGGCGATGAGTCGATCGAGGTGCCACGCCATCGCGAACCACCGTTCTTTTTTCTCGCTGACATCGGCTTGTCGCAACCACCATTTCCCGACGACGGAACGATCCGTCGTGGCGACGACGGGGTACTTGCTTTTGAGTAACTTCCAATCGTCTTGGAACTGACTCGGTTCGCTCGGGATCACGTCGCCCGCTTCGCTCAGACGCTGGCCGGAAAGCATCCGCCCCGCCGCGAGCATCTCCTCGACCGACCACTTGGCGATGACGAGCGTCGATTCCCAATCGGGCCGCGCCGGGAACGGCGGCGTCACCGTTTCGCCGGTGGCGGCATCCCAGACGCGGCCTTTTCCGTTCGGCAGTTCGGTGTAAAAGAGCTTGCCGTTCGTGCTAAATTCGCTGCGGAGGACGGTCGCACCCAGCCTCACCGGTGGCACGAGCGGCGAGCCGTCGGCGACATCCCAGAGCCGCGCCGTGTTGTCTTCGCTGGTGCTGGCGAGCGCGTTCCCTTTCGCGTTGAACGTGAGGCTGAGAACGCGGCTGACGTGCCGACCGCTTGCGGCCCACACCGGCTTCCCGCGATTGCCTTCTTTCAAAATGTCCCACAGCATCACGTGGCCATCGAGGTCGCCGGTCGCGATCATCGAACCATCGGGGCTGAACGCCGCCGTCACAATTGCCGCCCCGGTGCGAAGCGGTGGCGTGACCGGTTCGTGGTCGTTCGTGCGGCGAACGCGCACCGCCTGACCGCCGCCGTACGTCAAGGACATCGTGCCTTCCGGACTCAGAATCGTGCGAATTTCGTCGCGGTTCGCGTTCTCCACGGGTGCCGCAGTTCCCGCGGGCGCGATCGTCGACCCGCTCAGTTCGCCGTGCGTAATGAGGTTCCACGTTCGCACGGCGCGGGTCTGATCGACGACGAGCAATTCGTAACCGTTCGGGCTAAATTGCACCCCGAGCGGCGTCGAGTTGTGCCGCAGCGGCGGCGCGATCATCTCGCCGGTCGACGTGTCCCAAATGCGGATCGCGTTGTCGTCGCCCCCGCTGGCGAACCAGCGACCATCGGGGCTGACTGCCAGAATTTGCACCGGTCCATCGTGCGCTTCCGGGCGGCCAACCGGCTGGCCGGTGACGGCATCCCACACCTTCGCGGTCGAGTCGCTCGAACCGGTGATGACACGCAAACCGTCGGCCGTAACGGCAATCGCGTTGATCGCCGCCGGGTGCCGGAGCGGCATCGCCAGTGTCGGCGTGCCTTTCGCAACGTCCCAAATGATCGCGGTGCCATCGGCGGACGCGGTCGCAATGCGATCCCCGTTCGGGAAGAACGCGCACTGGTTCACCGCCCCCGCGTGCTTCAACGGTAACGTCAGTGGCTGGCCGGTGATGAGATCGAACACGCGGGCCGTCTGGTCTTTGCTCGTGGCCGCAAATCGCTTGCCCGCAAGGTCGATTGCCAGTGAAGTAATGCGGTCGGCGAACGTGGCCGAGAACAGTTCCTTACCCGTGTGGCTATCCCAACCGCGCACGCGGCCCGCGATGCAGCCGGTAATTAATGTGCAACTGTTCGGTGCAAATTCGACCCGCGTGAGAGTTGCGCCGTTCGGCAACACGAACAACAACCGGCCCGTTTTCGCGTCCCAAATGCGCGTCGTGCCATCGGCCCCCGCCGTCGCGGCGCGGCTGCCATCGGGTGCCAGCGCGCTCGCCACAATCCGCCCACCATGTTCGAGTGGCGGGCTGACGGCGCTGCCTTCCTTCGCATCCCAGATGCGGCCGATGCCATCGTCGCTGATCGCGAGCACGAGGCGACCGGTGCCATCGTATTGAGCGTCGGTCATCGTCGCTTCGTGTAGCCAAATGTTCGACAGACGCGGACAGTGATCGAACACCGAACGCAGCCGAATGCGGTGGATATTCTCGCGTTCGATCCCGCCCTGTTCCAGCCGCAGCGCCTCGGCGTACCAGAGCGGCGCGCCGAGATAATCCTGCGTGTCCAGCATTCGCGTGCCGTTCGTCACGTTCAATCGAACGAGGCGGCGATTACTTTCTTCGAGCGCGCTCGACGCTTTACTCCGCGATTCTTCGGCCTCTTTGGCTCGATTCGTGACGGCGACGTACGACCAAATTCCGAGTGCGATCATCGCGAACGTGGCGAGAATCCCGCTGGCAATCACACTTGTGGCGGTCGGGTGGCGACGGACCCATTTGACGAATCGCTCGACCGAACCAACGGGTCGTGCCGCGATCGGCTCGCCATCGAGGTAACGCCGGAGGTCTTCGGCAAAATCCTCGGCAGTGATGTACCGGCGGTGCGCGGGTTTCTGGAGCGACTTCAGGCAGATCGTGTCGAGGTCGCGCGGGATGCTGGACTTCAACGTGCGTGGCGGGATGATCTCGGAATCGAGAACCATGCGGATCGTGGCGATCGCACTTTCCCCGCTAAACGGCGGGCGACCCGTAAGGATTTCGTACAGAATGCAACCGAGCGCGTACGTGTCCGTGGCGGGGCAAATATCGTGAACGCGACCCGCCGCTTGTTCGGGTGCCATATAACTCGGCGTGCCGAGAATCGTACCGGCGTGCGTCTGCCCGGAGTTCTGCGCGATGTCTTTTGCCAACCCGAAGTCGGTCACCTTCGGCTGACCATCGAGTGTCAGTAGCACGTTCTGCGGCTTCAGATCGCGGTGAATCACACCCGCCGCGTGGGCCGCATGAACGGCGCGGCAGAGCGTTTCGACCGTCTGTGCCGCATACTTCGCGTTCTGCGGTTTGCCATCGAGTTTGGTGTGAAGGTTGCCGCCGTCGACGAGTTCGAGCGCGAGGTACGGCGCGCTGTTGTGTTCGCCGACATCGTACACTTGCACGATGTTCGGGTGGTTCAACTTCGCGACCGCTTCGGCTTCCGCACGGAAGCGTTCGAGGTGCGCTTCGCCGACATTCGCCCCGCCGATAATCATCTTCAGCGCGACGATGCGGTTGAGGTGAATGTGCCGCGCTTTGTAAACGATCCCCATGCCGCCTTTGCCGAGTTCGTCGAGGATCTCGTACGGCCCAACGAGGCACTCCGGCGCGACGCGATTCCCCGCCGCCGTGATGATCGACTGTGCGAATACGGCCGTCGCATTTAAGCGCGCGCCACCAATAGGGCCAGGGGTACGAAAGCTCGAAGGCGGTTTCTTACTGAGTGTGGCGCTCGCGTACACATCCGGTGTCGCCGCCCGCGTCACATTCGGGTCGGTGTCGGCTTCGTCCGTTGCCGTGTCAACGGGTGCGAGCGACTCGTAGCCGATCGTCTGATCGGGCATCGAATCGGGCGCATCATTCGAGGTCGGGTTGTCGAGATCACCGGCCATAGGGAATGCCCCCGACGGTCGGCGAATAACGGAAGTTGAGCATAAAAAACATGATACCGACCATTCGCAACAACTACGGGTGCAAAACCACCCCAAATCCGCCCCGTGCGCCGCCATCGATTCGATGCAACCACTACGAAAGGCGAATCGCGACGGTTCGATTTGGTTTTTCCGTGTTTTCAGTGTATTCCGTGGTTCGCTTCCATTCTTAAAACCGAACAGCAGAAATGACGGGAACAACCACGGAAAACACCGAATTCACGGAAATGAAAACGCAATTTTGAAATCCTTCACGGCGCTACCATTGATGGCTGACCCTGGAAGCGAACGATCCAGATGCGTTATCGCCAGTTCCGTCACTCCTATCGCTACTTTGGCAATTTGATCGAGTCGATATTCACAACGATCACATTGCCAGAATCATCTCCAATCGACAACAGTTTCCCATCCGAAGAGACGTTCATAACACATGGTAACGCGATGTGGAATTCCACGTCCAAAGTGATCTGCGTCAAGAGTTTGTTGGTCTTGGCATCCCAAACTTGAATGGTGTTGGCAGGGAAACCGATGCTGAAGAGGAGCGATTTCGATCGCGAAAGGGCCATGCGAGAATCGCCCAGGTGAACCACCGACTTCTCTTTGAGATTTGCGAAGTACGAGACGTCCGCCCCGGACATCACCAGCGTTTCCGCATCTTTCGAGAAATCAATCCGGTCGACACGACGATCGAGCTTCGTCGTCCCTTTTTCCATATCCGCCGGTAGGACGAGCGGCGGGAGCGTCATGTTCTTGAGATCCCAGACGCGAAGCTTCGGTTCGTCGATTGTGACCGTCGCGAGGTAGCGATTGTCCGCCGACAGACTCATGGCGCAGATGCGATCCGTGTGCGGGATGGACCAGGCTTTCTGACGCGTCGGAAGCGACCAAGCCGTCATTTCCTTGCGGTCCGTGGCGGTAGTCAAAAGTTGGTTGCCGTCGCGCGAAAAGACGATCGGCCAGCAGGCGTCGAACTCGAATCGCATTACGAACTTTTCTGTATCCCAGATATGAACTGTGTGGGTGCCAGCCGCCGCGAGTCGTTTCCCGTCCGGCGAGAACTCCAAGTCCAAATACGTTTCCGTCCTCGGCGAGCTAAATTTGCGGACGCGTTTGAAAGTGGCGAGATCGTAGAACCGCAGGTCGCTTGCTTGACCACTCACCGCCATCCGCTTCCCATCTCCGCTCGTCGCAATCGCCTGCACCGCTGATGCCGGCAAAGTATCTCGCATGACCGGCCGAATCAATTGCCGCTCTTGCCCGTATGAACGGTGAGTGACTGTCCCATATGTAGGTTTATGCCGCGGTTCGGTATTGAAACTCGGCCGTTTCGTTTTTCGGTTCGAGTCGGTTGAGCATCAGGTGGATCATG
>JAYVXI010000179.1:0-4649 GCA_043785305.1 Limnoglobus sp.
ACCGAGACACTGGCCGGCTGGCACTGGGTCGCGTTCGCAGGGCTGTTGCTCCGCCGCATCGCCAATTTGGCGAGCGAAAGTACATAACAGGCTCTAGCCTTCTTGGTTTTCATTTCGGAATTGTATATCCAGGTCGGGCCGGAGGCTTTGGGTGGCACCGACAGTGCTAGTGCGCGGGACATAAAAACCATGCGGGTTTTTGTCGTTGCCGTTCTGTCGGGCCTCATCGCAAAGCCTCTTCGGCCACGACCTACGTGTTCTGGAACTTTGGAAATGCAATTGGCCCCGTGAACGCTTACCACGACTTCGCCGACATCGCATGACGCGCGCTCACTGATACCGGTATGCCCACACCTTCACTCCATCGACCACGGCGAACACCTTTCGCAACGGGTCGAAGTACGCGAGTCGTGTGCCGCTCTTCGGCATGGGGTCGCCTTCGGGCTTCAATTTCGTCCACGCGGTTTTGTCCGGGTCGTAGGCCCAGATCGCGTTGGCTTTGTAATCGAGTAACAGCCCGTGCCCGCTGACGGGGTCGTGCTGGAAGGTGCTGAACGCATCGTGGCCATAAGGCACCTCATCGGAGTCTTTGTCGAAGCTCAACACCTTCTTCCACGCATTCGCTTTCAGGTCGAAGTGGTGCGTCGATTTGTGCCGGTGGACGATTAGCATCTTGCGGGCGGGGTCGTAGTAGCCGACTTGTTCCGGCTCGGCGGCCTCCCGTTCAAACTCCTTGCCGCCGCCGTTGGCTTTCAGGTTGGTCCAGTCGTTGGCCTTCGGATCGTACTTCCACGTGCCCTGCATCTGCCAGTTGTTGGCGTGCCAAATCGACCCTTTCAGATCGGGAATGTATTCGAGCATCCCACCGAAAATCTCCCTCGGGTAAGGCTTCGCCTGCTTCAGCGGTTTCCACGTCGCCGTGGCCGGATTGAACGCCCAAAGTGGCGGGCCGGTGTATAGCTCGGCCACATCGCCCTTAAGCAGTGCCACCATCTTTTTCTGCTCGGTCACCCACGTATTGAGGAACAGCAGTTCCCTGCGTTCTCGATCGTACGTCAGGCCCCACCAGGTGTGCGCGATGATACCCGGGCCACCGCGTTTCGTAATGAACACGCCATCGGTAAATTGCACGTCGGAGTAGTCTTTGCCGAGTCCCGTGTAGTCGCGGGCATTGTCTGGTGCGTAGAGCATCGCCCACGTCAGCGCCGCAAGGTCGAACTCCCACACATCGTTGAGGCGGTGCGGCACGGCGTGGTTCGCCCCGCAGAACAAAACCCGCCCGCGATCTGCCGCCCAGCACATTTTGATCGAGTAATCGCGGCCGCGCGGCCCCGTCTCGTGCAAATGGAACTTCTTCGCCACATCGTTGAAGTCGCCGACCACCTTCGCATCGCCGAGGAGTACGGCCCGATTCGGTTTCAACTGTGCGATCGCTGCGAGCGCGGCTTCGTTCGGGGCCAGTTCGGGCCGGATCGGTTCGGCTGCGAAGACGGGAAACGCAACGAGTAGAATCGACGGTAAAATGCAACGCATCGGAACTCTCCGAGAAGGTGTGCGCATTGTCACATGCACTTGCGGACGACGCCGACGAGGATGCCGAGAATCTGCACGTCTTGAATCTTCGGGTCGACGCGGATCGTGGCCATCGTGCTGTTCATCGGCACGAGTTCGACGCAGTCCTTCCGCTTGTAATATTTTTTCAGCGTCATCGCTTTATCGACCATCGCGACGACCTTTTGGCCGTTGTCGGCGGTTTCTTGGCGGCGAATCAGCACGTAGTCGCCGTCGGCGATCTGGCCTTCGATCATCGAGGTGCCGCGAACTTTCAGCGCGTAGACGTTGTGCATCGGGAACAGATCTTTGAGTTCCAGACGCTCGTTTTGTTCGACGGCCTCGATCGCTTTGCCCGCCGCAACGATGCCGAGGAGCGGGATGCTAAAGCCACCGATCGAGACGCCTTCGATGGTGATGCCGCGCGACAGTTTCAGGTTGCGTGTGATTTTGCCCTTCTTTTCGAGGGCGCGCAGGTGGCACATCACGCCGTTCGGCGACTTGATCTCGAACGCCCCGCAGATGTCGCGGATCGTGGGCGGGTAGCCCATGTTCTGAATGTGCTCGCTGATGTAGTCCAAGATGAGCTTCTGTTTTTCCGTCAGAGGATTCTGTTCGCTCATGGCCGTATCCGTGTGAGAGTAGGGAGCAAGAGAGGTGCCGATCCCATTGACCTGAACACCCATCGACGATGTAAAGAAGTATATTACACGCCCGTCCACTATGAAACGCGAAATGCGCGAAAAACTTCGCTTTCTTCATCGGAAACGTAAATTATCGCCGTCGAACCGACTGTTGACCTGGCCCGAACGGGAGATCGCGTGGAATCCGAACGCCCGGTTTGGTTTGCTGAGGCCATGAATGGCCTACTGAACGAGATCGAACTTGCTCCGAGTACGATTGCGGAGGCGGTCCGCGACTTGATTGCTGGCCGCGTCGACGATGCCCATGCGGCGAGTTTCCTAACGGCGCTTCGCATGAAAGGCGAAACGGCGGGCGAGATCGCCGGGGCGGCAACGGCACTTCGCGAGCAGATGATTCGGCTCGAACCGAAGTCGCGACCCGTCCTCGATACGTGCGGTACCGGTGGCGACGATAGCGGCACGTTCAACATCAGCACGGCATCGGCGCTCGTCGTGGCGGCGGCGGGGTTGGCCGTCGTGAAGCACGGCAACCGCGCCGTTTCGAGCCGCTCCGGTAGTGCCGATGCGTTTCGCGAACTCGGCCTCGCGATCGACGCCGGCGTCGAGTGGTCGCAACGCTGCCTGGACGAACTCGGCTTCGCGTTCTGCTTCGCGCCGCACTTCCATAGCGGCATGGCGAATGTGGCGAAACTGCGGCGGAATCTCGGCATTCGCACCGTGTTCAACCTGCTCGGCCCACTCGCGAACCCGGCTTCGGCGGAGTTCCAACTCCTCGGCGTCGGCAAACCCGAACTGCTCGACCCACTCGCCGGAGCCATTGCAAAACTCGGCACGACGCGCTCGGTATTGGTGTCGGGATACGATGGCCTCGATGAAGTCACACTCGCGACGGCTACAAGAGTGCGAATCGTCGAAGGCACGACGATCCAAGAACGCGAATGGCACCCGAGCGACTTCGGTTTCCCCATCGAATCGCTGGATGCAATCCGTGCCGAAGATCCTACGGCGAGCGTGGCGATCATTCGCTCGGTGTTCGCAAACGAAGACGGCCCCGCACGGCGGATCGTGCTCGTCAACGCGGCGGCGGCGCTTTGGACGGCGAACAAAGTCCACACGCTCAAAGATGGCGTGGCGCTCGCCGAGTCTGCGATTGCGTCGGGTGCGGTGCAAAACCTATTGGAACGGTTGAGCCAGATGCGGTAAAATGCGATTTCGCCCTACTCGCACGGATACCATCATGCCGCGAAAAGTCATCCTAATCGCCGATCCGGGCATCGATACCGCCTTCGCGATTGCGCTGGCACTCCACGACCCGAGCCTCGATGTCGTGGGGCTAATCCCCTGCGCCGGGAACGTCTCCGCCGAGCAAGCGTCGGCGAACGTGCTCGTACTCATCGACCAACTCGAACCGCATAAGTGGCCGCGCACCGCCACCGCGTTGCCGCTGAAATACGATCGCGATGGCACCGCACTCCACGGCCCCGGTGGCCTCGGTGGCGTACAGTTTCCCGTAACCACGAAGCACCAACACCCGACCGCCGACAAAGCAATTATCGACCTCGTGCGGCAAGACCCGCGCGAAGTGTCGGTCATCTGCCTCGGCCCCGCCACGACTTTGGCGCAAGCGTTCATTCGCGATCCGGAACTGCCGCGGTTGATCGATCGCGTCGTGATCGTCGGCGGTACGCACCGCGAGCCGGGCAATGCGGCACCGATGGCCGAGTTCCACTTCTGGCTCGATCCCGATTCCGCACGGCGCGTGTTGCGCTCCGCCGCCGACCCGATCTTGATCCCGCTCGATGTGACGCGGAAATTGGTGTTGTCGCCGACGGAGTTGCTCGAACTGCCGAACCCGGATTCGCGAACCTGCCAGTTCTTGCGGAAGGTCGTGCCGTACGGCATCCGCGCGAGTTCGCACCTCTACGGCATCGAAGGGTTCCACCTCAAAGACGTGCTCGGCATCGCCGCGCTCGCACTACCCGGCTCGATTAGCACGCAGCCCAAAGTCGTCGATGTCGAAACGAAAGGCGAACTCACCAGCGGCATGATTATCGTCGACGAGCGAAAAGGCAGCAGTGCCATGCCGAATTGTTCGTTCGGCATGGGAGCCGCAATCGGCGAAATCCGCCAGTGGATCGAGCGCGTGTTGAAGTCGGCCCCGTGATGTGTTTTGTAACCACAGAGTCACAGAGATCACAGAGATGGAATAGGAAATGAGCAGCTACTGCTCATTCTTACTCACAACTAACCACTCGCAACTATCCACTACTATCCCACAAACACGCCGCCACTAAATCCGGCGAGTGCATCGAAGTCGAATTATGTCCATTTCGATTTAACCACAGAGTCACAGAGCACACAGAGAAGAAGAATCACTACTTCTCTTTCTTACTCACAACTCACCACTAATCACTATCCACTACTGTTACCCCACAAACACGCCGCCACTAAATC
>JAYVXI010000180.1:0-14416 GCA_043785305.1 Limnoglobus sp.
CACCTCGCGCGACTTCAAAACTGGCGCGTCTGGCGAACCGTTCGCCTCGTTTCCTTCCACTGTCCTCGGAGACTCTCCATGCGTCGTGCTTTTTCGTTCGCGTTCCTGCTCGGTGCGGTGGCAATGCCATCATTTGCCGCCGACCCCTCGTTCCCACTGAAAGATGGGGACATCTGGGTGATGGCTGGCGACAGCATCACCGCGCAACACCTGCACTCGAACTACTTCGAGGCGTTTTGCTATGCCCGCTATCCGAACGTGAAGTTCGCGTTTCGGAACTCCGGCGTCGGCGGGCACACGATCCCTTCCACGCTCGCCCGATTCGAATACGACATCGCCGGTTGGAAACCGACCGTCGTTTCGGTCGAACTCGGCATGAACGATAGCGGTGGCACGCAGACGGCAGACTTCGTCAAAAACATGGGCACGATGGTCGCGAGGATCCGCAAGTCGAACGCGCGGCCCGTGATCTTCACTGCTAGCCCCGTGAACGATGGTACGGTTTCCACGAAACTCGCGGGTCGCAACCAGCGGCTCGCCGAATACGCAACGGCCCTGAAGGCGTTCAGCGAGAAGGAGAAGTTGCCGTTCGCCGACCAGTTCCATGCGTGTCTCGATCCGTGGGGCAAGAACAAGCCGCGCGAAAAACTACAGGCCGCTCTCGCCGACCTGAAGCAAGCCGCGTCCGACGATTCGTTGGCTGGCGTCGAAGCACTTCGCACGTTCCTGGCCGCACAGGAGAAGAATCCGGCCAAGGGCGTGAACCTGCTCGGCGACCCCGTCCACCCCGGCGCACCCGGTCAACTTATGATGGCCGCCGCGCTCCTGAAGGAACTCGGTGCCGATGGATTCGTCAGCAGCGCGATCGTCGATGCCCCCGGCGATACGGCCGTCGTCAAAGGGTGCGAAGTCACCGCGATCAAAGGAAATTCGACCGGCGTGGCCTTCGATCGACTCGACGGCAGCCAGCCGTTCCCGATCCCCGACGAAGCGCGCTCCGTGTTGGCCTTGGCTCCGGATGTGCTCGCGCTCAGCCAGTACACCCTCGCCGTCAAGGGGTTGGAGGATGGCGATTATCTGTTGAAGATCGGCGGCGTGACGTGCGGCCGCGCCACCGCGAAACAGATGGCGGATGGAATCAACCTGACCTCGCTCGCGCCGATGGCCGCGTCGAAAGGCGTCAATCCAATCGTCGCGCAGATGCGGGACGTGCTCAAAGCCGTTGCGGACAAAGAAGGACTCGTCGGTACTTGGCGCGGTCTTTCGCAAAAAGCACACGCCAAGGGCGCAGATGCGAAGCTGATGGAAGACCTCGCGCCATTGACCAAGAAGGTCGAAGACGCCGACGCCAAGATCCGCGAAGCCGCAAAGCCGAAGAAGCTGCACTTCGAGGTCGTGCGTGCGACGGACAAGTAAGGATGGGAGTGAGCCGGATCTCGCCCGGTTTCTTCGCAGAGAAACTTCGGGCGATAACCGATATGCTGATAGGCACACACTCGGAGAACTGCGACATGTCCGCATCGATTTCCACCGTCTTCCGCGAGTGCCACCGACTCCGGCGACACCTCCGCGACCTCAAAGACGAAATCGACCGCGGCCCCCGCATTCTGAAAGCCCGTCAAACGCACCTCGCCAACGAGGAACAAGCCCACAAACTGGCCTACGACACGATCAAGAAGCTGAAATTAAAGCAAAAGGACGACGAAGGCTCGCTGAAGACGATCGAACTACAACTGTCGCGGCTCGCCACACGCGCGATGGAAGTCACCACGATGAAGGAAATGCAGGCCACTAAGTCCGAAATCGATCAGGCGACCGCAAAGAAGAACATCCTCGAAGACACGATCCTCGAGACGATCACCGACGTCGAAGATCGCACCGCCGATTTGCCGAACGTCGAAAAACGCTGGGCCGATGCCCAAGCCGAGTTCAAGGAATATCAACTCGAGGCCAAGGAACGCCTCGAACGAATGGTTGCCGATCAGCAGCGCTGCGAAACGGAACTTCTGAAACAAGACGCGCTGATTCCGCCCGAAGTATTCGGGCAATACACGCGGCTCGTCAAGGGTTACGGCCCCGATGGCCTCGCGGGGTTGAAGGGGCTGATCTGCCAGCAATGTCGCTCGAAAGTGACCGAAGGGCAGCGTAACGACCTCGAAGGCGGCGCGTTCGTTTGCTGTTCGTCGTGTGGCCGCGCGTTGTACACCGGCGGCGATTGATTATGTCCCACGATGCGTTTCTGCACGCCATTCACGCCAGCCCGGCGGACGACCTGCCGCGCCTCGTTTACGCCGATTGGCTCGAAGAAAACGGCGACGCGGCGCGTGCGGAGTTCATCCGCGTTCAGTGCGAACTGGCGACGATCGACGCCATCGATCCGCAACGCGCCGCACTCGAAGACCGCGAACACGCACTCCTGAACGAGCACGAAGATCGCTGGCTCGGCGACTCCCGCCCCGAGATGACCGAATGGGAATTCGCACGCGGATTCGTGCAAAGTATGACCGCCGAACTGCACGGCGTTTCCGACGAGTTTTTGCACGAACACACGGCGGAAATTGGCACGTTTCACGCGACGGACTCGCCGGTTGTAGCGGATTCAAATTGGTCGAATCGCCTCACACATGCCGATTTTTCAGGATGGGTGATCGACTCCTTGTATGACACGTTTCAAAGTGGTTGGCCAAAGCTGAAATCTCTGGATCTTTTGCGGCTCGACGGCATGGCCATCATCGCGGAACTGTTCTGGAATTTTCCCGTACGCGATCGACTCACGCATTTCGCATTGGGAGGTCGAGATGGTAACAATCTAGACGCAATCAATGATACCGCATTTCTCGAACTCTTCGCGGGGCGTTCGCTCGAATCGCTGATGGCGTACGATTGCGGGCTGACTGGCGATGGCCTCGGGTACTTTCTCGCTGCGTTCGCGAAGCTGAAGCGATTGGATATCTCCGATAATCCGATTGCCCCCGATGCGTGGCGAGCGTTCGTGCGCGCCGATCCGGCGATCCGACTCGAACGGCTCGATGTGTCGGGAACGCCACTCGCGGGGATTTCGCTCGAGCGCGTACTCGGTTCGCGGGCGTGCGAAAACCTGAAGCAACTCGAAATGAACCGCTGCGGTTCGGCACGTGCGAATATGGTGACCGTCGCGAACTCGCGGTTCTGGACGCAAGCCACCGAACTGCGCGCTCACGGCGGCACGATCCCCGCTTCGACGCTCGAACCACTTTGTCTCGTGCAAGGGCCGCCGTCGCTGCGATTGCTCGATCTCGACGATAATTACCTGCGAACCGAGGGCGTTCGCATGTTGTGCGAAGCCCCGTGGGCAAACGGCCTGACGTGGTTGTCACTGTCGCGGAATTACCTCGACGATGTCTCGTTGCAAGTGCTCGCGCAGTCGGGGCGGTTTCCGCATCTGAACACGTTACACCTTTCGCATAACAACCTCGATCTGGACGAGACCGAAGGCGAATCGATTACCCACATCGGCATTCGCACTCTCGTTGAATCGGGACAGTTCGCGAACTTGCGTATCCTCACGCTCGCGAACACCGGCATCGCGGAGCGCAGCGTCGAAGCGATCCTCAACGAAGCCCCGTGGCGTCTGTCGGGTTTGGGCATCGCGAGTTGCGCACTGCGTGCTGACACTGCCCGAATGATCGCCACATCGCCGCGACTCGCACGCCTCAACTGGCTCGATTTGTCGAACAACCGGCTACTCGGCGGCGACGCACTGCTGCCCCTTGCCGAATCGCCGTATCTGTCGAGATTATGCGAACTCGACATCGGCGGGATACCCGTCAGCGACAAAGTCCGCGACGCCCTGCGAGAACGCCTCGGACCACGATTGAGCGACTGAAGTCGATTTGTTAGCCCGACGCGCCAGCTAGCGCGTCGGGCTAACAAGAATGGTTTGTGGGACTTCGAGCGGGGTGATTCGATACGTTTTTGTTAGCCCGACGCGCCAGCGAGGGGAACCCGCGAGAAGGCACGACATCGCAGAAACGATGGTAATCTAACAAGAATGGTGACGTGCCATTTCCGACCACCGGAATCATGCGGACTTCGGTCACGGTTGCACTACTCAGCTTGTCAACGAGTGCGGGTACTGTCACAATCCGGAAAACTCACCCGAGGAGATTTCCGTGACGATGAACCCTGCCGGACGCGCTGCCGAACTTCGCGAGACGCTCGACCACCACAACCGCAAGTACTATGTCGATGCGACGCCAGAGATTACAGATCGCGAGTTCGATCGGCTGCTCGACGAATTGAAGGCACTGGAGAAGGCGCACCCCGAGTTCATTTCCCCCGATAGCCCCACGCAACGGGTCGGTGGCGCGCCGATCGATGGCTTCGCCAAAGTCACGCACCGCGTGCCGATGATGTCTATCGATAATAGCTACGATGCAGACGACTTACGGAAATTCGATAGCGACGTTCGCAAGATGGCCGGCAAGGCCGAAACGACGTACACCGTCGAGCTAAAGATCGACGGCGTCAGCATTTCGATCAGTTATGAGAACGGCCTACTCACACGAGGGGCCACGCGCGGCAGCGGGGATGTCGGCGACGATGTCACGCACAACCTCAAAACCATATCTGGCATACCGTTACGGCTGAATACGAAGACGCCGCCGAAGCTGTTCGAGGTTCGCGGCGAAATCTATATGACCCGTGCGGAACTCGTGCGAATCAACACCGAACGCACAAAACGAGGCGAAGAACCGTACGCCAACACGCGAAACCTGACCGCCGGCACGCTGAAATTGCTCGATCCGAAGGAGTGCGCGAAGCGCAAACTGAGCGTGTTCGCCTACGCCACGGGTGCCGTCGATGGCGTCGAGATCACATCGCAACATCAATTGCTGGAACAACTGAAAGCGTTTGGTTTCCCGGTCAACCCGCACGCGACACGCTGCAATACGATGGCGGAAGTCATCGCGTTTTGCAACACGTGGAACGAAGGCCGACACGCCCTGGGTTACGATACCGATGGCATGGTCGTGAAGGTCGACGACATGGCACTTCGGCAGCGATTGGGGGCAACGAGCAAGGTGCCGCGTTGGGCAAAAGCCTACAAGTTTGAAGCTGAGCAAGGAATCACAAAGCTAGGTAGCGTCGAGTTTTCCGTCGGAAAGTTCGGCGAACTGACACCCGTCGCGAACTTCGATCCACCGGTGCAATTGGCGGGCACGAAGGTGAGCCGCGCGAGTATGCACAATGCGTCGTGGGTGGACAAAATGGACGTGCGGATCGGCGATACGGTCGTCGTCGAGAAAGCCGGGGAGATTATTCCGCAAGTCGTGAGTGTGGTTGTGGATGCGCGAACGGGTAAGGAAATCCCGATCGTGTGGCCGACGGTCTGCCCGATGTGCGGTGCGCCCGTCGAAAAGGAAGAAACGGCAACGAGTTATGGCTTTTTCTGCGCCGATGTCGGCCGATGCCCCGCACAACTTACCAAGCGACTGATCTCGTTCGCACGCCGCGAACGGATGGACATCGAGGGCCTCGGCGATGAAGTCGCGAAGCAACTCGTCGACACGGGATTGGTGAACGCCGTTACCGATCTGTACAAATTGACCGCGAAGCAACTGCTTGCACTCGAAGGCTTTAAGGGAACGAAAGCGAAGAACTTGCTCGAAGGAATCGCGGCGAGCAAAGGCCGTGGCTTGGCGCGGCTACTGCCCGCGTTGACGATCTATAGCGTCGGCGGAAGCATGGCGGAGCTTCTGGCCGAGCAGTTTCCGAGCATCGACCTGCTGCTGGCCGCATCGGAAGATGCGCTTTCCAAAGTGAAAGGCTTCGGCCCGAAGCGGGCCAAGAGCGTCTACGAATTCTTCCATAGCGAACTGGGCGAACGACTTGTGGCCGACCTTCGCACCCATGAAGTGAAACTCACGCAAGACATCAAAGCCGCCCCCGCCGGTGGCCAGCCGCTGCTCGGCAAAACGCTCGTCGTCACGGGGACGCTCACCAAATACGACCGCAACGGCATCGAAGCACTTATCAAGGATTTGGGCGGCAAATCGGTCGGAAGTGTATCCAAGAAAACGGATTACGTCGTCGCCGGTGAGAAAGCCGGCAGTAAGCTAGACAAAGCCAAAGAACTCGGCGTACCCGTGTTGACCGAGGACGAGTTCGATACTTTAATCGGTAAGTGACAGCATGTTAGAACGATTGCCGGAGCCGTTACAGTCCTTCGCGGGTAACCGAACACGGGCCAGTTTGCATTTCCAACCTTTCAGAACCCGTAGGTCGTGGCCGAAGAGGCTTTGCGATGAGGCCCGACAGAGTATCCGCGACAAAAACCCGGAAGGTTTGGAGTCATCGCGCGAATGCACTGTCGGGCCTCCCAAAGCATCCGGCCCGACCTACAAAACCAGTCGTTCGACACCTGAATGATTACCCTGTGAACGGTTACCAAGATTGAATGGCGAGATGTATATTTCACTTTTATATCTGTACGCGTTTGTTGTAGATCCACCACTCGAACATTAATACGATCAGGCCTGCCAACACGGCGAGTTTCCATAAGTCTCTGGGTTGCTTTCGCGGTTTGTCGGCGACGATGGTTTGTGCGCCGATTTTGACTTCGTTGACCGGGGCGAGATCGCTTTCGTCGTGGCTGCCTTGCGGGAAGAGGTTGACGGCGAAACGGTGGGTGGCGTTGTCGCCATTGCCGTCGGTCCAGGTGGCGGTGTAAATGCCGATTTCGGTGGTGTCGGTGAAGGCGAAATCGGGGCGGGTGCCGCGCTCGAACGACTTGCGCGTGCCGCTCGGTTTCTGCACGACGATCTGCTTCACGCCGCCGGGGTGGAGCACTTTCTCCTGGCCGGGCAGCGTCGGATCTTCGTGCCCCGCATCGCGGACGTTGCCGAGATTCATGACGATGTTGCGCAGGAACAACACGAAGCTCGGCTCCAACGGCCAGCGCGTGTTCCACTTTTCATCGGCGGTTAAAATCGCGAAACAGAGAACGAGATCGGTGAACGAACGCCGTGGAATCCCCGCGAGCAAGACGTGTCCGTTCGCGGCTTCCATCAGCTTCAGCGTGCCGCCGGGCAACTCCGGTAAGCGGAACGATTCATCGATGCCGATGTCGTAGAGGCCACGCAGATTTTGCATGATCGGGTGACGATCCAGAGCACCTTGCACGCTCGGAAACTTCACGGGTCGAACGCTGCGGGCATCGGTGCCGGTGGGCAGGAACGGCGGCGGCGGGTAGCCGATGAACAGCGTGTTCGCGCTCGGCATCCGATCTTCGTTGTCAGGGCCGCAACGGTCGAAAATGACCAAGTCCCACTTACCATCGCGGGCGGGTGCCAGGTACAGTTTCGCATCGGCTAACACGCTCGGTGGCAGGTACGTGACGTTCGCGATTTTCTTCTGCGCGGGGCTATCGAGCACGGCTCGCAACAGGAAATTGTTGTCCGGTGAGACGACGAGAATCTTCGCTTTGCGAACGATACCGAGGACGGCCCACGCCTCATCGTCGAGCGGGAAAATGTCGTTCGCCGCTTCGAGCTTCGCGTGCAAAATCACATCGCTACCTTCGGGCACATCGGGCAGATAGAAGTAAACAGTCTTGCCGCGCGCCGCCTGTTCGGCCTTGGAATTCAGGCGTAACGTGCGCGAATAACTTTTGCGTAGCTCGCCATCGCCGTCGAGAAGTTCCAGACGCACCTTCAATTTATCGGCAACAACCGCACGATAATTCCGCACCGTGACGGCCACCGTTAGCTTTGTGGTGTCGTCCGCATCGCGGTCGTTGACGCTCGGCGTCGGGTCGTCGGGGGCATTCTCCGCATCGTCGGGCGGGGCCTTCTGCCAGCCGCGATCGATGTCGATTCTCGCAATCGCGAGGTTGTTCGCGGTGCCGGTCGGGTTGGCCCCTGGCGGCGTGTGGTAGTTCAAATTTAAGTTCGCCAGCGCGAAATCGGGCGACGGAAATTTACCGTCCGAATACAAGTGAACGTCGGCCGAGATGCCTTCGATGGGGACGTACGTACGCTCTTTGCCGGGTTCGGGGTTCGCGGGTGCGGTCGCCTCGTTCTCGCTCGATTTCTCGGGGTTCGCCAAACTCGCGGCGAGGCCGAGCGCTTCGTCGATTCGCGTCGGTTTGCGTGTCGGTTGAATCTGCGCGACGGCGGCCTTCAGTGCGCCGCGGTCGTTCGTGTACGATTGCAAAATTTCCGCCGTGCTGTTGAAGGCGATCACCATGCCGAAATCGCCATCGGTCGCCGCTTCGATCTCGCTCAGCGCTTGCAGTTTGGCCCACGCCAGACGATCCGGCGAGGTGTCGGTCGCAGACATGCTCGCCGAGTTATCGACGAGCAAAATATAGTAACGCCCACCGGTCACCGACCCGTGCAATCGCGGCCCGAGTGCGGCATAAATCAGCGCGAACGCACCGAGGAGTTGCAGCAACAACAGCACGTTCCGACGCAGCCATTGCATGAGGCGGTTGACGTGCAGATCTTCGATACTCTTCTTCCACAAATACGTCGACGACACCGAAATCGGCTTGCGGCGAAGCCGTAAAAAGTAAAGCAAGACGATGAGCGGCGGCACGCAGAACAGCACCATCGCCGCTGGCAGCGTGACCGCCACATGGTGGCTGACGCCGAACCGCGACTCGAGCCAGCTGTTGACCTCGACCTCGTACCCGGCAAGGTCCGCAGCGAAAACCGCCACCCCCGGTAACGCGAAAAGGATCAGGCCAACGATGGCGATGGTAAACAGCGAGCGCATGGGGAAGTTTCCTGTTAAGTGCGAAGATCAGTATACGCCGCCGAAGAACCGCCCGCGCCGTGTATAAATACCCACATGATCCCTACCGATATTCCGCCACCTATCGGGACGTTCGATACGCAAGTGATCGAGGTCGTTGGCGAACGCGCGGTGGCGAAGCGCGATCATCTGGCGGTCGAGCAACCGCTCGACATTCGCATCGGGTTTGGACCGGGAAACAACCGCGACCGCAAGTCGATCTCGATCACGATGCGGACGCCGGGCCACGATGGCGAACTGGCGGTTGGGCTGTTGTTTGCCGAAGGCGTGCTGACGCAGCCGAGCGACGTGTTGCGGATCGTGCAACGCGAACCGAACGTCGTGCGTGTGGACTTATCGCCCGGCGTGCAGGTTGATTTGGCGAAGTTGCAACGCAGTGGCGTGATGAATTCGAGTTGCGGGTTGTGCGGCAAAACGACGATCGACGGCATCGAAGAAACGTGCGAAATGATACCGCCGGGTGGCGCGACGATCCCGGCGACGGTGATTCACAAACTGCCATCGCGATTGCGGGAAGCGCAACCGACGTTCGCGCAAACGGGTGGGCTGCACGCGGTGGCGCTGTTTAATACTGATGGCGAGTTACTGGCGGCACGCGAAGATGTCGGGCGGCACAACGCCGCCGATAAACTGATCGGTGCGGAGTGTCTCGCGGGGCGATTGCCGTTGTCGGAACGGATACTGTTCGTGAGTGGTCGCGCGAGTTTCGAGCTGGTGCAGAAGGCGATTATGGCCGGGGTGCCGGTGTTCGCAGCCGTCGGTGCGCCGTCGAGTCTCGCCGTCGAACTGGCGATGCGGTTCGGCATGACGCTCCTCGGCTTCGTTCGCGATGGGCGGTTCAACATTTATTGCGGTGCGGAACGGATCCGCGTGGAATTGGATGCTTGACAGCGAAAGGGTTTTTATGACTGACAATGCCATGACAGCGATACCCGAAGCGATGTGCCCGGAGCAACCGACGGGGTTGACGCTGAACGAACCGAAGGCGGTCGCGGCGGGGCTGCCAGCGGTCGTCAGTTCGATGAAGCACGTCTGGGGCACGGCGGGTGTGATCCGCGGAACGCGGGCGCTCGCGATGCTCAACCAGAATGGCGGCGTCGACTGTACGAGCTGCGCGTGGCCCGACCCCGACGACCATCGCGCCTTCGCGGAGTTTTGCGAAAACGGCGCGAAAGCGATCGCGTGGGAAGCCGACACGAAAACCATCGGGGCGGAGTTTTTCCGCACGCACAGCATCGACGACCTCGGCAAGCAGAGCGACTATTGGCACGGCATTCAGGGCCGACTCGCGGAGCCGATGGTGCTGCGGCCCGGTTCGCGAAACTACGAGCCGATCCGTTGGGATGCCGCGTTTACCCTGATTGCGAAGGAGTTAAACGCACTCGCCACGCCGGACGAAGCGATCTTTTACACATCGGGGCGAACCTCAAACGAGGCGGCTTTCCTGTATCAGTTGTTCGCGCGAATGTACGGCACGAACAATTTTCCGGACTGCTCGAACATGTGCCACGAGTCGTCCGGCGCGGCAATGTCCACGACCGTGGGCATCGGTAAAGGCACGGTGAAGCTCGACGATTTCCCGAAGGCCGAAGTGATTCTGATACTCGGGCAGAACCCCGGCACGAACCACCCGCGAATGCTGACGGCACTCCAAAAAGCGAAACGCGCCGGTGCGAAAATCATCGCCGTGAACCCGCTGAAGGAAGCCGGGTTACTCGCGTTCCACAACCCGCAAGAAGCACGCGGGATGCTCGGCGTCATGCGCACGCACCTCGCCGATGAATATCTGCAAGTGAAAATCGGCGGCGATCAGGCTTTCCTGAAAGGCGTCATGAAGACGTTGATCGCCAACGAGCAGATCGACGGCGTGTTCGTGGCCGAGAACACCGAAGGCTACCTCGCACTGCGCGAGTCGCTAAAAACCATCACGTGGGACGCCATCGTTACGCAGTCGGGGCTGGCGCAAGACGACATCGAACGCATCGCGAACATCCTCGGCAAGTCGAGCAAAATCATCGCCTGTTGGGCGATGGGCCTCACGCAACACATTCACGCGGTCGCCACGATTCAAGACGTCGTCAACCTGATTTTGCTGCGCGGCAGTATCGGCAAACCGGGTGCGGGATTGTGCCCCGTGCGCGGTCACTCGAACGTGCAAGGCGACCGCACGATGGGCATCTGGGAGCATCCGCCGGAGTGGTTTCTGGACAACCTCGGCAAGGAATTCGGCTTCGCGCCGCCGCGCCATCACGGCCTCGATACGGTCGCCGCGATCAAGGCGATGCACGCCGGGGACGCGAAGGTTTTCTTCGCGATGGGCGGCAATTTCCTGTCGGCGACGCCCGACACCGATTACACCGCACATGCCTTGAAACGCTGCACGCTCACCGTTCACGTGTCGATTAAATTGAACCGCTCGCACCTCGTGACGGGGCAGACCGCACTGATTCTGCCGTGCCTCGGGCGAACCGAACGCGACGTGCAAGGCGGCAAGGAACAGTTCATTACGACGGAAAATTCGATGGGCGTCGTGCAGGCGTCGCGCGGCAACCTCAGCCCCGTGTCGCCGCACTTACTCAGCGAAACCGACATCGTGGCGCGGTTGGCGCAAGCCACGCTCGGCACGAAGGGAAACATCCCGTGGGGCGACTTCGCGAACGACTACGACCGCATCCGCGATCGCATCGAAAACGTGATACCGGGCTTCGATGACTACAACGCTCGGGTACGCCAACCGGGCGGCTTCTACCTGCCGAACCCGCCGCGCGATGGCCAGTTCCCCACCGCCAACAACAAGGCGCAGTTCACGGCGACGGCACTGCCGAACCTGACGCTGGAACCCGGCCAACTCGCGATGATGACGATCCGCACGCACGACCAATTTAATACGACCATCTACGGTTTGCACGACAGGTATCGCGGCATCCACAACGAGCGCCGCGTGATTTTAATGAACGCACGCGACATTCAGCAACGCGGCTTAAAGTCCGGCGACACTGTCGATTTGTACAGTCACTTTCGCGGTGAAGTTCGCCGTGCGGATCGCTTCATCATCGTCGAATACGACATCCCGACCGGCTGTGCCGCCACGTACTTCCCCGAAACGAACGTGCTCGTACCGATCGACAGCACCGCCGAGCAGAGCCGCACGCCGACGTCGAAGTGGGTCGCGATCACGGTGTCGCTGGCAGGCTGAAACCCACTTCACATCATCTGGAGGTTGACTTGTGAAAATCGTGAAACGTGACGTATTCGTCGCATTACTCAAATCTCGTTGCAGCACGAAATTGCTCGCAGAATTGCTACGATGTGACCTGGAAATGATGATCCGCCGTGGCGAGTGTGCGGTACACGAAGGCGACCTGACAATCGCTAAGGATTGGCAACCGACGGTCGACAACCTTCTCGTGCTCGGTTCGATCACTTGCGAAGGTCTTGTCCACGTCGCGTTGGAAGGTTGTAGCGAGTGGGGCGGTTCTCTTTGGATCTTCGGCGACTTGCAATGCCGGCACTTTGCTGGCCATTACGGAACGTCTGTGGTCGTCGATGGGAATCTCACAGTGTCCGAATTGGCAGTGGCCGCTTTTGAAGACTCCACGCTGATAGTGGTCGGCGACTTCACAGCACACTTCTACTACGGCGATGACATTTGGGCTAACGTCGGCGGCCGCGCAGTCATGGAATACGGCAACGGATACGCATTGCCGTTCGGCTACGACAACGCGGAAGCGCAGTCCGTTAATCCGAAGTTCGATCTCGAAACATCGTTGGCAAGACTCAACCTCGACGGCGAGGACATGGCGGAAGAACTGGTCGCCAAGATTCGCCTTGGTAAGCATTTCCGTGATTGAAATCGCTGTCGGAAAATCCGTCGCCCACGTCGACCCGCCGGGCCGCTACAACTACCTCGGCTTCCCAGTCTGGTTCTTACGACCCTCATGATTCGATCAGATCGCTCGGCTCCTGTTTTGACGTGAAATCGAGGAACTGCACCTGCACGCCGGGGATTTGCACCTGGTGGAGTAGGTGTTTTGGCAGATAACAGCGTACGACGACGTCGTTGCCGCGATACTCTTGGCGGAAGATTTCGGCGTGGGCGTTCAGGAACGCGAGCGTTTTGCCGTTGCCGGCATCGAGGATGATCTCGGCGGGCGCGAAGTCCGACGACAGCATTTCGATCACGGTATCAATCAAGGTTTCGATGCCCTCGCCGGTCTTGCCGCTAATCGCCACGGCCCGCGGATGCTGTGCCATCAAGATGTCCAGGTTCGCGCGATCCGTAACGGCGTCGATCTTGTTGAGCACGAGCAAGTTCGGCCGTTTGTTGCAATCGAGTTCCTTCAGCACGCCCAACACCGACTGAATATGTCGCTCCGCTTGGGGGCTGCTCGCATCGACGATGTGCAGTAGCAACCGCGCCTGCCGGGCTTCTTCGAGCGTGGCCTTGAACGACGCGACGAGGTGGTGGGGCAAGTCGCGAATGAAGCCAACGGTGTCCGAGAGTAGCACCTTGCCGAAGTCTTTGATGTGCCACTGCCGCGTGCGGGTGTCGAGCGTCGAGAATAGCTGATTCTTGACGAGGACATCGGACTTCGTCAGCACGTTCATCAATTGCGATTTGCCCGCGTTCGTGTAGCCGACGAGCGAAAGCGTGTACTCTTCGCGTCGGCTTTTGACCTCGCGCTCTTTGCGCAATTGCACGTTGGCGATGCGTTCCTTGAGGTCGCCGATGCGCTTACCCGCGATGCGTCGGTCCGATTCGAGTTGGGTTTCGCCGGGGCCGCGCAGGCCGATGCCGCCCTTGTAGCGTGACAGATGGGTCCACATGCGTTTGAGGCGGGGCAGGGCGTATTCGAGCTGGGCGAGTTCGACTTGCAGCTTCGATTCGATGGTGCGGGCGCGGGTAGCGAAGATATCAAGGATCAGTTCGCTACGGTCGATGACCTTGGCTTCGGTCGCTTTTTCGAGGTTGCGCACCTGGGCCGGCGACAGATCGTTATCGAAGATGACGACCTCGGCATCCTTGGCCTGGCAAAGCTCGGTCAACTTGACGAGCTTGCCCTTGCCGATGTACGTGGCCGGCACGATTTGCTGACGTTTTTGCATCAATTCGCCGACGACGTTGGCCCGCGCGGTTTGCGCGAGGCCACGCAATTCATCGAGCGGGTCCGTGCCAGCCCAGGGTCGGTGCGGCAAGGCGACGCTCACCAGGACGGCGCGTTCCAGATGGACAGTCATGTCGGTGCGAGTTTGGTTCAATGCACGATTCCTCCCTCTGGCTTTCGTTTAGCGCTCGCATGACGTCCTGCGATCGCTAAACGAAAGCGGTTATTCCCGTAACGTCTTGGCCAGCAACTGATGAAAATAATATCCCCCCGCTTCACGCCTCACGCTGAAACGGCCGGTGTCGTATGATCGGCTCTTGAGGCCGCGTTGCACTTCCTCGCATACCCCCCAGTCTTCGAGCTGCACCTGATGGGCGACCGCGATGCTGTCCTCGTTGAAACGGATTGCTTCCTCGCTCGTGATGTCCGTGAAGTAGAAATCGAAGATCACCCGGCAACGATCCGGCCCCAATGGCAGCACCAGGTTCGTGTCCGCCACGCCCTGATAAAGA
>JAYVXI010000181.1:0-4609 GCA_043785305.1 Limnoglobus sp.
AGAAACGCAAAAGGCGCGGATCCCGCATCGCGGGCAGTTATATTTCCGCGCGAGAAGCAACGAATATAAGGGGACGAACGTCGGTCGCGAATTCGATTACCGCAAGTACATCGCCGGCTCCAAATCGACCTCCGAACGCGCCATCTGGGCATTCGAGAACATCCCCGCCGCGATGGCGGGAACCGACCGCGACGCGGTGCCGTGCGAATATACCTTCGACATTTTCCGCCTCACGAAGGGCGATGAAAACCGCGGTGTGGACATCAACATCCGCTTCACGACTTGGCAATGCGATCAGGTTCCGCCGACTGTACGTGGCGACGGTACGTGGCGTTGGGCCGATGCCGAGAACGAACAAAAGTATAAAGCGGAACGCGAAGACATCGACAAGCGGCTCGCCAAGGGGGAAATCCCCGGCGTGTCGATCAAGTCGCTCGATTATGCGTTGCCGAACACGCCGGGCTGGAAGTTTGTCAACGACCTCGCGGAGAAGTACGGATTCTACGAAGTGGCTTCGGTGGAAGTCTACGACTACCACCCGAGTGGCGTGCCCGTGCCGACCGGTCTGTTCCGCAAAGCGCGAGAGGGGACACCGCCGATCCGCAAAGTGCCCGAAGGAACACCGCCAACGGATAAGCTAAGCTATCGACAACCGCGAGTGCAGACGTACGTGAAGTGCATCAGCGACGGCCAGATGCTCGGTATGGCATCGGGCGATTTATACTACATGGAAGGCGAGAAATCGTTCACCGAGAACTTCTTCAAGTGTTCGTTCGGCCTGTGGTGCCAGGTCACCGTGGCGATTGGCGTTGCGATCACGTTGAGTACGTACCTCGCGGGGATCATTAGCTTCCTGGCCACCTTGTTCATCTATCTCAGTGCGTACCTGATCGAACACTTGAAGGATGTCGCCGGTGGTACTAGTACCGGCGGTGGACCGTTCGAATCGTTCACGCGAATCTTGGGAACCGACACCCCGACGGCGCAACTCGACCGCACGGCGGGGGTGAAGACGGCAGAGATCGGCGACATGGCATTCTCGTGGGTATTCCGACGCTACGTGAACATCGTCCCCGATGTCTACGCTTTCAGTTGGACGAGCTTCTTGAAGGAAGGCTACAACATTAACTTCGAGTACCTCGCGATGAACTTTATCCTCGTCGTCGGCTATCTGTTGCCGTGGGGTATACTGTCGTATTATCTGATTCGGAATCGCGAAGTGGCTGCGTAATGTTTCGTTCAATTGTTCTTACTTATTGTAGCTGGGGTCTCTGACCCCGGAGGCCTGACAATTGCGGTGAGGCTGCCTCTACACCGGCCTCATAGAGGCCAGCTACATCAGAAAGTATGTGGCTGCGTAGTGACGTTTCCGACATTCATCCGATTATCGAGACGGTTATCGTTATGGCGAATCCTTTTCAACGAGCAATGTTACGGCGTAAGATCGCGTACGGCATCGCGATCATCGCCCTTTTCACGCTGAGTATGTTCTGGCGCGGCAAGGTGTCGCTGCCTATGACCGATCCCGACCGCGTCGTTTCCATCAATATGGCTCGTCGCGGTGGGACGGACGAAACGAAACCCGCTCAGTCGATCGTTCACCGGGCAGCCGATTGGCTGTCGAGCCGCACGATTCAAGAGCAAGCCCGGCCCGAGGCGCTCGACCTTCGCGAACTCGAACAGGGCGACGCGGAAATCTCGGGTTCGCTGTTGCGGTGCGTGCTCGTCGGTTCGCGTGGGGTCGCGACGACGGTCACATGGCGAATGGCCATCGAGAAACAGAAGCGCAACGAGTTCCACGAATTCGAGAACCTCGTCCGCGTAGTGACGCGCCTTCAGCCGAACTTTATCACGCCGTGGATTTATCAGAGCTGGAACATCGCTTACAACATCTCCGTCGAAAACGACCGCCTGAACGACATGTATTACTACATCGCACGTGGCATCGAACTGCTCGCCGAAGGCGAGCGGATGAACCGCATGTCGCCGGATATGCGGTTCCAGATCGCCTTCTACTACCAGAACAAGTTCAGCGTTTCGGACAAAGTGACGACGCTACGTTCGCTGTTCCAACTGAGTAACGTGAAGCCCGAAGACCGTAACCCGGCTCGCTTCCGAAAAGACGGCAAGCTCGATATGCTGGCGTTCCAGACCTTCGTACGCAAGAACCCGCAACTGGTTCGGCGACTCCGCGAAAAGCTCGGCTACACTCGTCCCGAACAGATCGTTCAGTTCCTCGAAGATAATAAGAAAGTTCCGACGCGATACGACATCCGCAACGATCAATTGTTACCGAACGAGTCGCAGTTTCCGGCGTTGCCGCCGAAACCGGCACCCGATGAAGCCGGTCCCCGCTCGGAAACCGACGACACGTTCGATGCGTTCCTCGCGGCCCGTTCGTGGTACGTGGCTTCGCGCGAATTCATTCCGCCACCACCACCAGACCGAATGCCGATCGGCTTCACGGAACTGCAAGGAAACGACAAGTTCCGTTACCGCGTTCCGAAATCGCCGATGTTAATCATCTTCCGTCAAGGTGCAGCCCGCGCGCAGTCTTACCTCGCCGAACGCCTGACGAAAGAAGGCTGGTTCGACCGTTCGACGAAGTGGTACCCCGACGAGCGAGCCGACCAAGACGCCGACCTCTGGTTCAATCGCGGCAGTGGCGATAGCGGATTCGGCGAAGGTTTGCAAACGGCACGCGCGTCGAAGGCGGAATGGGAGAAGACGTATTCGCTGTGGAAGACGCACGGGGAAGAGAACGGCCTGCAACTCGATCAGGCCACGTTGATTCGCTTCAACGCGCTGGCCCAAAAGGTCACCGAAGAACAAGCGATGCGGTTCGCGAACTACACGGACGAGCAACTCGTGCAGATTCAGATCGTTCCCGAACAAGTGAAGGCTCGCAACCGACTTCGCTTCTACGATCAAAATCGACAAGTGACGAACTTCGAGTTCTTCTTGAACTCCTCGGAAGCCGAACAGCAGCAAGACACAGTCAACGCCCGTAAGCTGCTGTGGGAAGCCGAGCAAGCCGACAAGGCGGCCGACAAAGTGCGCGCCGCCGAAGGGTACGCGAAGGGGCTGGCGGCGTGGCGTCAGGTGCTGTTGAATTACAAGTCATTCCACCGTTCGGGGTCCAATCAAAAGGCCGAAGAAGACACCTACGAATATCACCTCGCGCTCGTGCGATTGATCGAGCAAAGCCCGCGAGTCGACGTCATGGCGAGAAATCGCTCGCTGGCGATTCGCGGGGTAATCCCAACTGTCGACGACGACATGCTCAAGGGTTTTCTGTCGCGGGAAATCGCCGAACGGGAAGCCTGGGTGTTGACGGCCATCGCCGACCCGCGCGTGCAAGCTCGTGCGGATCAGATTTTACGAGAAAGCAAAACCGACCCCACGTTGCTCGCGAAATATCCGTCGATTGCTCAGGGGCGGGAAGCGATCGTTCGCGAACTCGTCGAGCGAAAAGATTACGAATGGCTGCCCGAGTACATGTCGGACCTCAAAGACGATACGAACCGCTGGGTTCGCGATGAGGTGCGAAAAGGGGTTAGCGACCGCAAGAGGCCCTCGCGACCCCAACCGGCCGCGACGATGCAGCACTGATCCGAGAAATCGGCGAACTTATCCACCCGGCTTTTCGGCACCGTTGCCCAGAGCCGGGTGTTCGCGTAAACATCGATTAGAAAATTTACCGCACACAGAGTGAAACGCTCATGGCTTCCGTCGTTCTTGCGGTCCTCGCTCATCCGGACGATGCGGAGTTTCTGTGTGCGGGGACGCTCGTTCGATTGCAACGAGAACACGGGTTTGACGTCCACATCGCGACGATGACGCCCGGCGACTGCGGTTCTGCCGAATACGGCCCCGAAGAGATCGCCTGCATTCGACGTGCCGAGGGGGCCGCCGCTGCCCGCGCCATCGGTGCAACCTATCACTGCCTCGAAGAGCGCGACTTGCGTGTGATTTTCAACGAGTGCGTACTGGAGAAAGTCGTAAGGCTCATCAACCGCGTCGGTGCGGAGATCGTGTTCACGCACAGCCCAGACGATTACCATCTCGACCACGAACAAACGAGCAAGATCGTGCGGGCCGCGACTTTTGCCGCCCCGATTCCAAATTTCCTTCATGGTCGACACGACCACCCGCCGATCGCTTCGATCCCGCACACGTATTACTGCGACCCGCTCGAAGGTAAGGATCTTTTCGGCCAGAAGATCGTTCCGACATTTCGCATCGATATTACTACGGTAATCGACGACAAATCGCGGATGCTCGAATGCCACGAAAGCCAACGGAACTGGCTTCGCAAGCACCACGGCGTCGATAGTCTGGTCGATTCGATGAAGACTTGGGCCGCCGAGCAAGGGCGTTCCGCTGGCGTGAAATACGCGGAAGGGTTCCGCCAACACCTCGGGCACAGCTATCCGCAAAACAACCGATTGTTGGAACTTTTGGCTGCGCGATGATCGCACGCATCCGCGAACGCCTCACGAACGAGACGTGCGCATCCTTGACTCCACCTCGGGACAGCAATAACTAAAGCTAAATATGTTTCCAGTCCGGGATTCACAACCGTGTGAGCCACCCGGACGGCCGCCGA
>JAYVXI010000182.1:0-14333 GCA_043785305.1 Limnoglobus sp.
TAGCTAATATATTGCAAATATGCACTGTCGTAATATCTGAATTCTCGGTCTTTGCACGTCCGTCTTGCTCGATACGGATTCTCATGTCAAATTCACACAGTTTGTTGCCAGAAATTGCACTGTAAAGTGCAATTCGGGCAAGCCCATCGCATTTTATTTCTACACGTTTCACGCCGAGTGTCACGTCCACAGTAGAGGATGGATGGATGATAGTACCATCAATGAACACACCTAAAGTCTTGGCATCGTGTTTTGGAAATTGAATAGGTTCGGGTGGATAGTACGTTTTGTCTTCCAAGTTCGATACTCGCGGAGCTGGACTACATCCGACAAACATAACGGTAGCCCACATATTAATTGCAACTATACGACACATTGAGTGTTTGCCCTGTTATTGAATTCGTAACGGTTCATCCTGGGACTGTTTCGTTCGCAATCGCTGCCGCGATCGGAACGCCCCGAATGGCAACGCCATGAAGGATTTTCATTTCGGTGCGTTTTCCGTGTATTCGTAGCGGAAGTCGTGAGACTTCTGACGCAGCAACTTCCTGCTTCCCGAAGTCTCACGACTTCGACTACCTGAGAATCGCGTCTCGTATTCCGTTTTACCAGAATGGCGAAGCGTCGAACACTGGGCTGACTGCGGATGGCTGTCTGCGTATCTTGACCTCGATTCCCTACTTCCACTGAGGCGACGATTATGGCGAATGGAATTCCGCTGCGGCCGCTCGGCAACACCGGCGTGCAGGTTTCGGCGATCTGCCTCGGTGGCTGGCACATTGCCCAACCCGAAATCGGCGAGGTCGAATCGACGCGCATCATGCACGCGGCGATCGATCGCGGGCTGACGTTCTTCGATAACGCCTGGGACTACCACGAAGGCGCGAGCGAATCGCTGATGGGCCGCGCGCTCGCCGGTGGCAAACGGCAGAAGGTGTTCCTCATGACGAAGAACTGCGCCCGCGATGCCGCCGGTACGCGGCAACATCTCGAAGATAGCCTGCGCCGCCTGCAAACTGATGTCATCGACCTGTGGCAGTTCCACGAAATTAACTACGACAACGACCCCGAATGGCTGGTCGAACGCGGCGCGATTGCCGAAGCGATCAAGGCCCAGAAGGAAGGCAAAGTGCGGTTCATCGGCTACACGGGTCACAAGTCGCCGCACATTCTGGCGAAAATGCTGCCGCTCCACAAGTGGGACACTTGCCAACTGCCGATCAACGTCTGCGACCATTTCTACCGCAGTTTCCGCCACGACCTCGTACCCGAACTGCTGGCGCGGGGCATCGCGCCGATCGGCATGAAGAGCATGGGCGGCGGCAACCTCGAACTGGGCGGCAAGATCGTCAGCAGCGGCGTCGTCACCGCCGAGGAAGCGATCCGCTACTCGCTCTCGCAGCCGATCAGCACGCTCGTCGTCGGCATCGATTCGATGAAAGTGCTGGAACAAGATTTAGCCATCGCCGAGAACTTCACGCCATTAGTCGGTAGCGAACTCGCCGCCGTGTTGGCGAAGGCAAAACCCGAAGCCGGCGACGGTCGCCACGAATGGCACAAGAGCACGCAAAACTTCGACGGCCCCTACCACCGCCAACAACACGAATTCGCGGTGTGAGCCGCGTTCGAGAATTAGCCGCGACGCGCAGGCTTTGCGAAGCGGAGCGCGTGCGCTACTTACGTGGAGCACGCGGCTCGCGTGCAGGGCAGTCAGATCACACGCGAGCCGCGTGCGCTACTTATCGCTACGCAAAGCCTACGCGGCGCGGCTAATTTATCCCGATTGGTTATCACCCACACGAACGCGCCCAGTCAAAAAATCGCAGGCGATCCGGCGTAAGTCGACTTTTGTATCGTGCGCGAACGTACCCAAAAGTGTCTCCAAGTGTCGTGAGAATGTCGTGCGCGGTCGATTTTGTGTCGTACTCGGTCGATTTTGTGTCGCGTCCGGTCGATTTTTGGACGGTACTTACGGCGAGTGCCAATCGAATGACCATCGACGTAACCCACAACGGAAGTTCGAGTTGCGGCAAAAACACTCGAAACAGATCGGCGATTTGCGATCGAAAAGTGGCATTTTGAGACGCAAAAACACCCGAAAAACCGGTTTTGGAGCCTCCGCAATTGTGACTTACGTCGATTCTGGCGACCGTAAATCCGTTCCACTTGTGCGAAATTTCGGATTCGGTTAAAGATTCGGTTCGATTATGCCGACACTCCATTTCGCACGGATGCGATGTTATGCTGCGATTGCTCTCCCTCATTGCGGTACTCGTTGGCACGCTCGCGGTGGGTGCCGCCGAACCACTCGCACAAGCCACACAGTCGTTCAACCAGGCCAAAACGCAGCCGAGCCAGTTCGCCGATGCGGCGAAGTTCTTCGGAATGGCGTTCGCTAGCCGCGTGGAAATGTCGCAAGATCAACTGGCGGCATGGGCGTATTGCCGCGTGAAAGTGGCCGCCGATAAATGGAACAAATCGCAGGGCGACGCTCGCACGAAAACGGAGACGATTGCGGAGATCGAAGAGGCACTGAAACTCGCGCCGAACTACGTCGAGTTGCAGAAAGCCGGGCAGACGATCGTCGCCACCATCGGCGGCAAACCGGCGAACCCGTTCAACAGCATCAAGCCCACCGCGCCGACGCCGATACCCGAAACGGGCTGGTTTTCGCTCGAAAACGAGAGTTTCATCGTGCGATTTCAAGGCAGCAAGGACGTTGCCGAAGCCGTGGCCAAGAAGGCGAGCGAGTCGCGTGCGGCCACGTTCGCGAAGTGGTCCGGCCCCGCATCGGGAACTTGGACGCCGAAGTGCGAGATCGTCTTACACCCGACGGCCGCCGCGTTCGCCAAAAGCACCGCACAACCCGCCGCCGCAACCGGGCACGCCATCGTGAAATTCGACGATGGCCAAGTGACGACACGCCGCATCGACCTGCGTCTCGACGATGAGACGCACCTCGAAGAAGCACTCCCCCGCGAACTCGCACACATCGTGCTGGCAGACTTGTTCCCGACGCGCGCACCGCCACTCTGGGCCTCGCTCGGCATGGCCGTGCTCAGTGCATCCGGCGCGGAAGCCGAGCGATGCATCCAGACGTTGCCACGTTGCCACAAGGCGGGCGAACTGTTCGCAATCACAGCACTTTTGGACATGAACGGCCCACAGAAGCCCGAACACGTGACCGCCTTTTACATCGAGAGCGTGTCGTTAGTCGATTGGATGGTCCGCAAAAAGGGCGAGAAGGCATTCACGATGTTCGTCCGCGACAGCCAACGCTACGGCATGGACAAAGCGCTCGAACGACAATACGGCTACAATAGCGCGAAACAACTCGACGAGGAATGGCGTCGCGCCGCACTCGCAACCACACGCAGCCAAGGGCCGTAGGCGGACTAATGGGACGTAAAACAACAGACCTGCTCGTGTCAGAAGAACGATTACTCGAACTTTTTGACGCAGAAGAGGAAGTCGCTATTTCAGCCGGAACGCCGAAGTGCTTCACGCATCCGGAACTTTTCGATCCTGTAAACTGGCCAGTAGGCGAAGTACGCGGCGATCCAAAAGTCGTTGCGAAAGTTGAACAAACGACCAAACCGGTCGAACAATCCAAGAAGAAAATCATCGAAACGGCGAAAGTAGACTAACGATGACAGATCGGCGCGAACTGTTGGCGGTGGCGGCACTCGGTATCGGTGGGGCCGCGTTCCAGCGGGCGGCGGCTGCGGAGGCGGAGAAAGAAAAAGAGAAACCGACAGGCATTACCGCTGAGATGGTCAAGAACGCCGAGTGGATTGCGGGAATTACGCTCAGCGACGAAGAACGCACACTCGTTGCAGCGACGCTCACCCGCCACATCAGCGGCCTGAAGAAGGCGGCAGAAGTTCCGCTCGGGAACGACACGCTCCCCGCGATCCAGTTCGACCCCGCACCGGGGCGACCGCCACACACGGGGCTACTCGGTATCGTCACCCCGCCGACGCTTGAGTTCAAAAAGCCCGACACCGACACGGAAACTGCGTTCGCGCCATTGACACACCTCCGACACTTGCTTCACACGAAGCAGATTTCTTCGGTCGAACTCACCAAACTCTATCTCGCCCGACTCAAGAAATACGACCCGCTGTTGAAGTGCGTCGTAACGCTCACCGACGATCTCGCACTTCGCCAGGCCGAAGCCGCCGACCGCGAACGCGCGGCCGGCAAGCCGTGCGGCGCGCTGCACGGCATCCCGTGGGGTGCGAAGGATCTCGTCGCCTACCCCGGCTACCCGACCACGTGGGGGGCCGCGCATTTCAAGGATCGCACCCTCGATGTGAAGGCGACTGTGGCGAAGAAACTCGAAGCCGCCGGTGCGGTCCTCGTCGCCAAAACCACGCTCGGTACGCTCGCGCTCGGCGATCAATGGTTCGGCGGCATGACCCGCAACCCGTGGAACCCGAAGCAAGGTTCGAGCGGTTCGTCTGCCGGTTCCGCATCGGCGGTGTCGGCGGGTCTCGTCGGTTTCGCCATCGGCAGCGAAACGCTCGGCAGCATCATTTCGCCCTGCACTCGCTGCGGCGTCACCGGGCTACGCCCCACTTATGGCCGCGTCAGTCGCCACGGCTGCATGACGCTGTCGTGGTCGATGGACAAACTCGGGCCGATTGCACGGAGCGTCGAGGATTGCGCGCTCATCTTCGGTGCGATTCACGGGGCCGATGCGAATGATCCGACGAGTGTGAATCGGCCGTTTACGTGGCCAAACGCGAAGCCGGTGAAGGAACTGCGCGTCGGTATTTTCGAGCAAACGTCCGCCGCCGTGAAGAAAACCCTCACCGATCTCGGCGTGAAGTTGGTGCCGATCACTCTGCCAGGCGACTTGCCCGTCAGCACGATGAGCAGCATCATTCTGGACTGCGAATGCGCCACCGCGTTCGACGACCTCACTCGTGCCGGCATCAAGGAAGAGAGCCTCGGCAGCTTCTGGCCGAACACGTTTCGCGCCTGGCGTTTCACGTCGGCCGTCGAATATCTGCGTGCGAACCGCCTGCGAACGAAGCTCATGCAGGCGATGGCAAAAGTGATGGAAACGGTTGACGTTTACGTTGGCGGCGACGATCTCTCGATCGCAAATTTAACCGGCCACCCGACGGTCTGCCTGCCGAACGGCTTCACGAAAAGCGGCGAAGTCAAAGTGCCGACCGCGATCACCTTCACCGGCCAACTCTACGGCGAAACCGACTTATTGAGCGTGGCAAAAGCCTATCAAGACACCACCGGCCACCACACGAAACACCCGACGTTAGAACCGGGGTGATCGGTGATGATGTTGCCACTCGTTTCGCGATTTCTCGCCTTGTGGTGCGTCGCACTCTCGGCGTACAAACATTTCGTCTAAGATAGTCGCGTGTCGTTTGCGTTCCTCGATGGGTTTTCGCCATGTCCGAGCCGTCTGAAGCGGTGCAAGACTACTTGAAGGCGATCCACAACCTGGGCGGGGCGTCGCAGATCGTTTCGCCGGCGGAGATTGCCAACCTACTCGGTGTGAAGGCCCCCTCGGTCACGGGGATGCTCAAACGCTTGGCGGAAGCGGGCTGGATTGCGTACGCGCCCGGCGACGGGGCCATGCTTACACCATCGGGACTCATCGCAGCGCGGCGGGTCGTTCGGCGACATCGTCTCATCGAATTGTTCCTCACGCAGGTTCTCGGCCTCGACTGGAGCGAAGTCGATGCGGAAGCCGAAGCCCTCGAACATGCGATTTCGCCGCGGCTCGAACAAGCGATTGCGGCGTATCTCGGCGAACCGGCGGAAGACCCTCACGGCCACCCGATCCCCACTTCTACGGGCGAACTCACCGACCGTGTGTTGCAACGACTATCGGAACTGCGCGACGGTCAGTCGGCAATCATCCGCGAAGCCCAGGACGACAACCCCGCCCGATTGCGACAATGGCGCGAACACGGGTTGATACCCGGCGCGACGGCGCACTGCCTACGGTACGATGCGTTGGACGATCTTTTCGAGATCGAAGTGGGCGGGCGGATCATTCGCCTCGGTAGTGAGGGCTTATGGGGATTACGCGGTGAGCCGAAAATCCGGACGTAATGCACGTTGCATCTTACCGAAACTGCCGTTCCGTGCGAGACGGATTGTACGGAAAATCCGACAGCAACTCCCGAGATTCCCACGACGCGCGTTTGCACCGACGTCGCTCTTGAATTAGGCTTAGATTGTGAAGCGAGTAGGAACGACGATGACCCCACACGGGGTTGCGTATCCTTTCGGGCACGTGGGAGGGCTTTTGACCATGTTTCAAATGGTTGTCGGATATTTAGCGGTGTTCGCCGTCGCCGCGATTTATTACGCCTGGCGCGATGGCACCATCGCCAAGGAACGCAAGCGAACCACCGTAAACGAGCGCGTCGCCTACATGCTCTGGGTTGCCGCTAACCGTTCGTAATCGTCTCGTTCGCCCACATCGCCCTTTCGAATCCTTTTCGCCCTTCAATCTACCATTGGTGCGCTCGCGCCGAAGGCCGCTTCGTATTCGGCCCGTAGGCGTTCGATCATCGCGCGTTGTTCCACGGGCTTTCCTCGCAGTTCTTGCGACGCGCTGTACATGATGTTGTGCGCGACCTTTGCAATAATCGTCGGTCCTTTGCGTCTCGCGGGGATGACGTATGCGTAACCCGGCGACTGTTGGTTCATCTTCCAAAGCTGTTCGGCGGCGATGGCGAGTTTCCGCTTGCCACCGATGACGTCGAACAGAATCGCCTGATTCAATTGATACTGCGACTGGTTCGCCACATGGATCGCGGTGAGTTTGTCGCCCGCAACATTGGTTTCGCGCAGTTCGTCTTCGAGCCGACCGACGTTCCAGACGTCCAGACCGGCGGCTTCGGCCAGTACGGGGTCGGCGACGACCCAACCGAGCATTGCGACGATGGCAACGGGTACGGCGACCGAGAGCACGCGGACGAAACGAATGCGGGCCATAAATCACTCCTCACACGAACGACAGTTCCCCAAGAGAGGCCACGAGGCTTCTCTCGAACGAACCGCACGGACCTAGCGACGGATACCCAACGTGCCAAGCTGCGCACGGAAAGCTTTAGGGGGTGAATCGAACGCACACGCATCGGCATTATCGAAAGCCAGCGGGTGCATCGTGCGAACGGACGGTGTGAACTCGGTTAAATTTGTTGCGACCGAAATTCACACCAGGGGGTAGGTCGAACATTTCACATGAACGAACGATGACGCAAACTGTGGGCCAGTTCGGTGCAGAATTCATTTCTTTCGCAAATGCCCTACAATTCCAGTCGCTTTCGTCGTAGGTAAACCTGTGTCGCGTCGGGTTCGACGGCGAGAGCATGTTCGGTTTCCATGCAGATTCGCGCGGATGTCGGGCACGCAATTGCGAACGACTCACGTATTTCGTACGAGTGACCCATGATCGAAACGCCGACCGCGAACCTCACACCACTACTGACGCGGTCTGGGCGTTGGCGCGATCCCGCCACACTGCAAACGGCGGCGTATGCCGTCGTCATCGTTGCGGGCGGTTGGTGGATGCTCGGCCAACTCGCGGCTGTGCTACGGCCGCTGTTGATCGCGGTGTTCCTGTGCTACGTGTTGTTGCCGTACTATTCGCGATTGCGGCGCGGCGGCGTACCCACACCGGTCGCACTCGTTCTGCTCGTCAGCGGGGCCGTCGGCGTGCTCGGCGCGATCATCTTGCTCGTCTATGCCAGTTTGCTCGGGCTGGCTGAAGAGGCACCGGTGTTGAAAGAACGCGCCATCACCCTCAGCCAGGGACTGCACAACTTCCTGAACGTGAATGTGCCGTGGATCTGGTCGCAAAAAAGCGAAGGGTCGAAGAGCTTCGAGGAACAGATCGCCGAGCAACTGCCGGGGCACATCGGCACGATGGTCAACGTCGCGCTCGGCGGGTTAATCGAACTCGCCGTGGCGGGCTTATACTTGCTGTTTTTGCTACTCGGTGCCGAAAAGCTACCGACAAAAGTGCGTAACGCCTACCCCGACGACGAAGCAACCAAAATCTTGCACATCGCGGGTCGCATCAACTCGGCGATTATCAGTTACTTGAAGGCGAAGGTGCTTTCGAGCCTGATTTTCGCGATTCCCGTCGGCCTCGTTCTAACGGTGTGCGGCGTGAAATTCGCGATCATGTGGGCGGTACTCACATTCGTGTGCAACTTCATTCCCTACATCGGCAGCGTGGTCGCCTACGTTCTGCCGATCGCGTTCGCGCTACTCCAACTCGGCTTCGGTGCGCCCGTGATCGTCGCGGCCATCCTCGTACTCGCAGTGCATATCGTTTGCGCCACGCTGATCGAACCGATGCTGATCGGCCGTGCCGTCGGTCTCAGCCCGCTCATCGTCCTCGGTGCCCTTGCCGTCTGGGGCCTCGTCTGGGGCCTACCCGGAATGGTGCTAGCCGTACCGCTCGCCGTCATGGTCAAAATCGTGCTGGAGAACATCGAGATCACACGCTCGTTCGCAAAGATGGTCGAGGAGTAATTTTGATTGTCAGATCACGGACTCACGTCACTTTTCAAGGAGACGACGCATCGCCTATCCCTTCACGACCGCCTTGGCGGCGGAGTGGATGTAGTCGCGGTTCAGGTCGGCGATGAACTCGGTGGAGATTTCCTTCGGGCAAGCCGCTTCGCATTCGCCGATGTTCGTGCAGTGGCCGAAGCCTTCGCGGTCGTGTGCGTTCACCATCTTTTTCACTCGCTCGGCTTGCTCGACGCGGCCCTGTGGCATCCGGCCGAGGTGCCCGACTTTCGCACTCATGAACAACATCGCCGAAGCGTTCGGACAGGCCGCCACGCAGGCTCCGCAACCGATGCATTCGGCGGCATCCATCGCGCGGTCCGCATCGACCTTCGGGATCGGTAGGCTGTTCCCGTCCGGTGCGCCGCCGGTGTTCGCGTTGACGTAGCCACCGCTCTGGATGATGCGGTCGAATGCCGAGCGATCGACGACGAGGTCTTTCAGCACGGGGAACGCTTTCGCCCGCCACGGTTCGATATAGATCGTGTCGCCATCGCGGAAGCTCCGCATATGCAACTGGCACGTGGTCGAGCCGCGTTCGGGGCCGTGCGCGAGGCCGTTAATCATCATCGAGCACGACCCGCAGATGCCTTCGCGGCAATCGTGCTCGAACGCCACCGGCTCGACGCGGTCTTTAATCAGCTTTTCGTTGAGGATGTCGATCATCTCGAGGAACGACATATCCGGCTCGATGCCATCGACGGAATACGGCGTCATCTGCCCGCGTGCATTCGTCGAAGCCTGCCGCCAAACGTGGAGTGAAAATTTCATGGGATGGTCTCAATGATGAATCAGTAAGGAGAATAATGTATCGGTAAGGGATGCCAGACATTCCGGCGTATGGCCTGATTTCCGAAGCTTTTTGGTCTCGGTAACGGTTTCAGCCCCGTGACCCGGAATTGCGGGTTCGACCATGTAAGATCGCGATCGAGAGGCGTAACTTGGCTTCGTCCGTGAGCGGTGGTGAACTCCAATTCGACGTTCCAGTTTGCAAATCGGCTGGCTCTCTGATGGAGAGTTTTTGGCACGACCTGCGGTGCAGGATTTACGAAAAACACGAGTTGTTCTGGCACGGTATGCGAAGTCCGAACCGTTCGCAAAGAAATTGCTCGTAGTTCCTCTGGTCGGGATGGGTTCCCACCAGTCGCGCGAATCTGGTTCGCCAGTTGTTGGGTAGCCGTGTACTCGTGCGAATGCGGATTAGTCGGAGCATGAGCCGGATAGCCGTACTGTTGGATCGTCAACGGGTGTGAGACGTCGATCAAGGGAATGGGAGTGGAGAACTGAAACTCCCACAATTGACCCTTTTCCATCAGCGGGTAATTCAGAGCCTTTCCGAGTCCCAGCAGCTCGCAGCGCGATAGAGCTTGATGCCATGCCCATTCCGATAGAGCCACCCGAGGATCTTCCGAAGCGTAGACAGTCGCTTGATTCACCACGTGGTATCGGCCCGATCTTCCAAAATAAGAACCCAGCCCTGCTAAAACACTGTTCCACGTGTCTTGCATTCGCGTCATGCGAAACACCGAGGTGTTTGCTGGCAACGTGGTCCACATGCTTACGCTTTCTTCAAAACGCGCCGAGGCTTCGACGAGGAAGTTGCAACTTTTAGGTATCGAATCAGGTTGCCCAGATCGCTTCCGACGCCGGTCTGAAGGTCGATGATCAACTCCGAAAGCGTGGGAACGCGATGCGGGATCCGCTCGCCCGTGATGACGTTCTGGCGTGGCGGTGGTGTCGGTTCGGGCTGATCGATCATCGCTCGGACTTCATCGGGATCGTGTTTGGCTCGATCCGCTAACTCTCGAAACATTTCCGTGAACCAAATCGTCGCCTCCGTGTGCTCGTTCGCGATTTCGATCAATTTGTTCTTGCGGTCCTTTTGGGTCGCCAGACCATCGGTTGCGACATTGAAGAGCAGCAGAAAGACGCCGGGATCGATGGCAAGCCAATCGGCATACCATGCCAATTCTTCCGCCCGAGACTTACCGTCGAGTTGTTGCATGAACGAGCCAAAGCGTTTATTCCAATCCTGGAAGTCTGCGTTAATCGCTTCGAGTTTTAGTGTTGGCATCTTGGCACATCTCCGTGGATTACAAGGCCATTCTAACACGTCACTTATCACTTCGCACGCTCGACTAATCACTCTTCGGGGTCACGCAATCGATCGCGAGCCGCCTGGAGTAACTCGCCGTAACGCGGATCGAAAAGCTCGACCAATTGCTGTTCAATCTTTCCTTCCAGATTCCACAACGCACGTTCCTCGGCTTGGTCAATGAAAACCAGCGAGTTATCGTCGTCGCATCGGCGGAGATATTCGAACAGCACGAGTGCCTCATCGCGTGACAGTTGTAACTCGACCATGCCCATTCACTTATAACTCCGCACGCTCGGCTTCACCGCTTCCCATGTAAGCTCCTCGACGTTGCGAGTCGGTTCGGCTTCGGGGCCGTTGTAGGTCCAGGCGGCGACATGGCAGAACTTCTCGTCGTCGCGCTTCGCTTCGCCGTCGTCGTACTGATGCTCTTCGCGGAAGTGCCCGCCGCACGACTCCTCGCGACGCAGTGCGTCGAGTGCCAGTAATTCGCCGAACTCGAGGAAATCGTAGACGCGGTTGGCACGTTCGAGGGCCGTATTCAGGTCGTTCGCCGAACCCGGCACGCTGAGGTTGTCGAAGAACTCGGATCGCAGTTGGCGGAACTTCCGAATCGCGTCTTCGCAGGATGCCTTCGTGCGGGCCATGCCGACCTGTTCCCAAAGGATCTTGCCCGACTCGCGGTGATACTCGACAGCGGTCTTCGTACCCTTGGCGTTGAGCAATTTCTTCAAGTGCTCGGTCGTGCTCGCTTCGCTACGTTTGAACTCGGCATGGTCGGTCGGCAATGTGCCTGGCTTCTCGTTCGCGAGCCAGTTCGTGATCGTGTATGGCAGCACGAAGTAACCGTCCGCGAGGCCCTGCATCAGTGCGGAGGCACCGAGGCGATTCGCGCCGTGATCGGAGAAGTTCGCCTCGCCGATCACGAACAAACCGGGCACGTTCGACATCAACTCGTAGTTCACCCACAGCCCGCCCATCGTGTAGTGCAGTGCGGGGTAAATTCGCATCGGGCGTTCGTAGCCGTTCTCGCCGGTGATGCGTCGATACATGTCGAAGAGGTTGCCGTACTTCTCTTTAATCTTCGGTTGTCCCTGTTTCTCAATCGCCGCGCCGAAGTCGAGGTACACGCCGCGCCCGCCGGGACCGACGCCTTTGCCATCGTCGCAGGATCGCTTCGCCGCTCGGCTGGAAACATCGCGCGGCGCGAGGTTCCCGAAGCTCGGGTAGAGCCGTTCCAGGATGTAATCGCGTTCGCCTTCGGCAATCTGCGATGGGTGCTTCGCAATGTCGCTCGTGTTCTTCGGCACCCAGATGCGGCCATCGTTCCGTAGCGATTCGCTCATCAGCGTCAGCTTCGACTGGTGATCGCCCGCCACGGGAATGCAGGTCGGGTGAATCTGCGTGTAGCACGGGTTCGCAAAAGCCGCACCGCGCCGGTGGGCGCGATACGCGGCGGTGACGTTGCAACCGATCGCGTTCGTGCTGAGATAAAAGGCGTTCGAGTAGCCGCCACTCGCGATCACCACAGCATCGGCGGCGTACGACTTGATCTCGCCGGTCTGCAAGTTGCGAACGACGATCCCCTTCGCACGGCCATCGACGACGACGAGATCGAGCATCTCGGTTCGCGGGAACATTTTCACGTTCCCTTGCGAAATCTGCCGCGAAAGCGCCTGATACGCACCGAGGAGAAGTTGCTGCCCGGTCTGCCCGCGACAGTAGAACGTACGCTGGAGTTGCGCGCCGCCGAAGCTGCGCGTATCGAGCATCCCGCCGTATTCGCGGGCGAACGGCACACCCTGCGCCACGCACTGATCGATGATGTTCACCGACACTTCGGCGAGGCGGTGGACGTTCGATTCGCGTGCGCGGAAGTCGCCGCCCTTGATCGTGTCGTAGAAGAGCCGCCAGACGCTATCGCCGTCGTTGCGGTAGTTCTTCGCGGCATTAATGCCACCCTGTGCCGCGATGCTGTGCGCCCGGCGTGGGGAATCCTGGAAGCAAAATGTCTGGACGTTGTAGCCGAGTTCGGCAAGCGTCGCCGACGCGCTCGCGCCAGCCAGGCCGGTACCGACCACCAGAACGGTGTACTTCCGCTTGTTCGCGGGGTTGATGAGGCTCATCTTCTTTTTGAAGTTCGTCCACTTTTCCGGCACCGGACCGGACGGGATTTTGGAATCGAGTGCGAGCATGACGATAGTTTCCGGTTGGATACGCTACCCAGGGTGCGCGGACGCGACGCTGGGCTGTAAGATGCAACCCCGTTGGGGTAAAAACATTGAGACTCTAAACTCGTCTTTACCCCAACGGGGTTCCATCTGATAATAGCCCAGGGTTAGACGTCTTCGTCGTACCCCTGGGTTCAATGGCACTGACTTAAGCCGGAAGTCGTTTTATAGTTTGGGGTCGCGTCAATTGGCAGCTTGCGAGAAGATCGTTGGACTCTGAACCCCACCGATCCCCCGCAAGGATGCCATCATTACATTTATCGAAACGCCTCCGCCCCGTCGCGACCAACTCCAACTTCCCCTCGCCGACCCCTTCGCCGACATCCTCAGCCACGAACAAATCCAACAGGCGATCGCCGACGAAGCCATCGCGTTCCGCAAACGCCTGTTCACGCCCGTCGTCACCTTCTGGACCTTCTTCACCCAAGTTTTCCACACCAACGCCTCCTGTCGTAACGCCCTCATCCGACTCAGCGCTGTCCGATTCGACTACCGATCCGACGACACCTCTCGCCTCCATTCCGGCACCTACTGCAAGGCGCGACAACGACTGCCCGAGTCCCTGATCACACTACCCCGAGTCCGACATTGCCGATTTGTACCGTCGTCGTTGGCAGGTGGAACTGCATTTTCGAACGCTCAAGGACGGCATGGCGATGGGTGTGCTGCGTTGCCACACGCCGGCGATGGTGCGAAAGGAAATCGCAATGCATGCGGTGGTGTTCAACGCGGTGCGTGCGGTGATGACGGAGGCGGGACGGGTGGTGGACCGCGCGTCGTATCGGTTGAGTTTCACGGCGGCGAAAGAGGCGATCAAGGCGTATGCGGTGACGTTGTCGAACCCCGTGCATCGGGAGTGCGCGTGGTTGGCGATGTTGAAATGAATCGGGTCGCAAGTGGTGGACGACCGCCCCAACCGCGCCGAACCCCGCAAGTTGAAACGGCGGCCAAAAGACTGCAACTACATGACAAAACCCCGCCAAAAGTACCCGCGAATCACGAAGGCATCCCCTTAAGGAAGTGTCATTGGACCCTGGAGGCGCACTGATGGACGACGCCGAGCGGCTGTACATCGAGCTCGACTTCTGGGACGATGCCGTCGGTGCGTTCGAGCCGGCAAAGGTACTCCGGCAACTCGAGCTCGCCTTTCCGGACTCCGATATCGACCCGACCGACCACCAGCGGGTTCGACTGCTCCGCGAGTTGGAGTTCTGGGCGCAGCAGACGGCCGCTGAGCAGCGCGAGGAACTAGTCGGACAGTCGTGGGGGCTGTACCATACCAACGGGCCGACGTACCGGTTCATCATCCCGTTCCCGTCCGGGCACCGGGTCAGCGGCTGTGCGCGGCGGCTGAGCGTCGGGTTCCAGGTGCCGGTTGGGTTGCCGCCCGAGTGCCGCGAGCGGCTGCTATCGTTCCTGCGGTCCCTCCGCATGGGGGA
>JAYVXI010000183.1:0-4596 GCA_043785305.1 Limnoglobus sp.
AAGTCGTGAGACTTCGGGAAGCGGGAAGCCACCGCGTCAGAAGTCTCACGACTTCCGCTACGAATACACAGAAAATACGACAATTTGGAAATCCTTCACGGCGTTGCCGAACGGGGTCGTAGCGGCATCCTCTGGCGTGGGTAGCACGTATCGCGGGTATCACGGCACGCTTACGCTGTGCCGCTCGCCGTGCGCACGATTTTGTATGAAACACCTGCATTTCAAGACGGCTGTGTTTGAACTGCAAAACTAGCGCAACTTCAAAACCAATTACACCGGGGGCGATTTACCGCATTCGTATTGGGCGATTTTTTCGAGTCGCCGCGCGTGCCGCCCGCCGTCGAAGGGGGTTTCGAGCCAGGACTTGACGATGCGTTCCATGAGTTCGTCGCCGATTAAATCCGCCGACAGACACAACACGTTGGCGTTGTTGTGCGAACGGCTGAGTTCGGCATCGATGACGTCGCGGCAGTTCACCGCACGAATTCCCGTGACTTTGTTCGCCGCGATACACATGCCGTGACCGGTGGCGCAGATCAGCACGCCGCGATCCGCGCTTTGTTCGGATACGGCATGGGCGACGGTCATCGCATAATCGGGGTAATCGACCCCGATCCCGACGGGGCCGATGGCACCGTGATCCATCACGCTGTGCCCGATCCCTTCCAAAAGGGCGACGAGGCGCAGTTTGGCATCTAACCCACGGTGATCGTTCCCCACGGCAATTCTCATGTCGCCAGCCACTCCTTTGAAAGTCGGTCGAGTTGAGCGACAATCACCCGCGCACATTCGCGGTAATCTTCGATACTCCCACCGATTGGGTCGGGGATATCGATCTCATCCGATAATAGCGTCGGCACGGTGCCGACATCCGGATATTGCATCATCAGTAGCGTCAAATGGCTCTGCGTCATCGCGATGACGCTTTTGGCATCGGCGAGCATTTCCGGGTTCACGGGCCGACTGCGATGGGTCGACAGATCGACGCCGAACTCGCGGGCCACATCGACGGCACCTTCGCTCGCGGCATCGCCGTAACCCGCCATCACGCCCGCCGACTGCACGAGGTATCCATGTGCGGGCAGGTGATCGATCGGGATACCGAGCCGGTCCGATAAAATCTTTTTGAACAACACTTCGGCAAGCGGGCTACGACACGTGTTGCCCGTACACACGAACAGCACCGAACGCACGGGAACGTACTCGCCCGTTTCTTTCACGACTTCCGGATCCTTCACAGCTTCCGAATCTTTCACTATTTTCGCTGGCAAATCCAAAGTCATGACGTACGCCCACTTCCGCGGTAAAACCGGGCTAATTAGTTACAGTGTACGGAACGCACTTTTCGCGAACAAGTTGAGAACGTGGGAAAGCGGTCCGGAATACCGTAACGAGTTCCTCTCCCGGTGTCGGCAGATACTCGGATCGGATCGCGCCGAGAAAGAACTGTTAAAGGGGCTGGCAAATTTGCGCAAACGCAGCAAGCTCCGACGTTCGCGCGAACTTCGTGCGGCATAATCGCGATCGCGGCGAAACGAGTCCCGATTCGGCGTCACCCACACGAATCGCAACAGTCAAAAAATCGGAGACGATCCGACGTAAGTCGACTTTTGCACGGTGTCGCGAAAGTGTCTCCAAGTGTCGTGAGAATGACGTGGTCGGTCGATTTTGTGTCGTGGTCGGTCGATTTTGTGTCGCGTCCGGTCGATTTTTGATCGGTACTTGCGCCGAGCGTCGAACCGAAAGCCATCGGCGTAAAACGTGACAGGAATTCAGGATCGGGCAAAATCGTCCGAAACCGATCGGCAATTTGCGATCAAAAAGTGGCATTTCGAGACCGAAAAACACCCAAAAAACAGTTTTGGAGCCTCCGCAATTCCGACTTACGTCGATTCCAGGTCCGATTCCCCGATGAATCCCGCTCCGTACACCGATTCGATCACGCGGATATTGCCGATGATATGCTCATTCCACTCGGCCAGTTCTGCTGCCGGCACCCAGAGTTCGCGGTAAATCGGGCCACCACCGAGTTGTTGCACGGGGTAGCGAGCGACGAATTCGTCTTCAATATCGAATTCGGTGATAAATCCACAGTGCCCTGCCTCAGACTCTTTGCTGTTCCACTGCGTGATGATCGCGCGAGCATATTCGCGTGTAACGACTGGATAAAAGATCGGCTGCCAGACGAACCGAGCCGGGAATTCGCGGTACCCCGACTCGGCGATCAGTTCGAGTTCCCGCAGCCCTACGGGCCGATACAGTACCATTTTTGAAGCTCCAGTCGCCGTCGTTGTGATGCCAATTCGCGGAATTTTGCGCATTCCGCTACGCGGAATCGCCGCATAGAATACATTAGCAGAACCAAATGAACGTGGGGCGGGTGCCCCATTCCTAAAATTGCTCCGTAGAGGTCGTGAATTTGTATGGCGAAGGAAGAAGCGATCGAAGTCGAAGGGCGGGTCAAGGAGGCCCTGGCCAACACGCAATTCCGGGTCGAACTCGACATCGGTGGCGAGGTAATCGCGCATGTGGCGGGCAAAATGCGCAAGAACTTCATCCGGATTATCCCCGGCGACCGCGTGAAAGTCGAGATTTCACCGTACGATCTCACCCGTGGCCGAATCATCTATCGTGCCCGTTAGACGAAAACTTGAATCAAAATTGTCGGTTTACCGAAGTTTTTTCTTGACATCTCCCCCCGAATTCGACAGTTTACTTAGCGTATCGCCATGATGGCGACTGTTTCGCGATAACTGCCACGGAGGGTTCGAGAGATGATCATTCAGACGGAATCGAAAGCACAAGGTTGGCGAGCGGTGGCCGTGCTCGAAGGGCGCGGCGAGGCACTTCTTTTCGTCGGCCGATCGACGACGCAAATCCGAGCGGGCTACATCGAAGCTTTCACGGAACTTCTCGACGAAGAAGAACGCGAACTGGTTTCGGTCATCCAAATGCAACAGTGGCAAGGTACGCCCGATGCCGGCCGCTGGATCTTCAAGACCGATCTCCGCGTTCCAACGGGCGCACTACTTGCCGAAAAGCTCATGAAAGTCGCGTAATGGAACGTCCCGTCTGGGTCGAAAGGCCCCGACGACCGAGACTTACGTTTGTGCGACGAGACGACGGTTTCTCATGATTTCCGGGGCGAGCTTGAGGAAGAATTGCCCGCCGAGCCAACCGCCGAACGATGTGAATACGAGGATGGCGAGTGCGACTGGGAGACCGTTCTGCCAGTCGTTGAGCGGTGCGGTGCTGATGCCGAGGATGCGGTAGAAACCTTCGAGCGCGGGGTACGGTTGCTCACCGCGGCCGACCGATGCGACGAAGAGATCGAGCGAGGCCAAAACGCCGGTGAGAATGCCGTGGCGTAAGCCGCTGCCCGTTGTCGCCCCTGCTGCCGCGCCACCGAGAAACAACAGAATTCCAACGATTTGCACGCCGACGATGCCACCGCGAGACAAACCACCCGTCTGGAATGCGCCCGACGATGCACGAAACATCAAGTTGCGAATTTCATCCGACGCGGCGATTCCTGCGAAGGCGATCAAACTGCCGACGACCACCCGAAGCCACACGGTTGGCGGAATCGAATCTCTTGGGTTGGTCGTTTTCAAACCCGACAACGAGGCGAGATTGGACGAACGTAGATTTGGGTTCGGCAACGCATCGAGTAGTTCCGGTGCCGACGGCCAAACGTTCGAGCCGATCCAGGCCGCAACGGTTGCGATCATCGGAAACCCGAGGCCGAGGATTGCGAACCATATGGTGTTCGGTTCGGAAGAGTCGTTGAAGTCGTTCGCGATCAACAATAGCGCAAACGCGATCCCGACGAATAACCCTGGCCCTGCGGTGTTCGTTCGGCCCGCCCCGCAGAGCAAACCGCCGCCAAATATCGCTAGAAACCGCAACCCGAGCACGATCCCTGCATCGGGAGGCGTTCCGCCTAAGATCGCCGAGGTCAATTCGCGAAACGCTACGAGTAGTCCGGCTGTTGCGATTGAGCCGAGGATAATGCGAGAGAGAAAGGTCGGACGGATCGGATCGGGCGGCAGTGCGGCGGCTGTTTCCGCTGTCACGAACGCCTCTTGCGGCGCAATCAGTCGCACGGCACACTTCGGACAGTGCGTTTGGCCGGTAAAAGCCACTTCACAATTCGAGCAGAATAGTTGCATTTGAGCTAATCGGTGCGGCCGGGCGACGGTCCCATTCTCCGCGAAGTATAGAACGCAGTTCGCGTCGAGCAAATACTCGGTTTTGACACGCCGGAATCGACGTAAGTCACAATTGCGGAGGCTCCAAAACCGTTTTTTGGGTGTTTTTCGGTCTCGAAATGCCACTTTTTGATCGCAAATCGCCGATCGGTTTCGGGCGATTTTGCCCGATCTTGAATTCCTGTCACGTTTTACGCCGATGGCTTTCGGTTCGACGCTCGGCGCAAGTACCGACCAAAAATCGACCGGACGCGACACAAAATCGACCGACCACGACACAAAATCGACCGACCACGACATTCTCACGACACTTGGAGACACTTTCACGACACTTCGCGCACATCGCAAATGTCGGCTTACGTCGGATCGTCTCCGATTTTTTGAC
>JAYVXI010000184.1:0-79670 GCA_043785305.1 Limnoglobus sp.
TGACCGGCCCCCTCGGCGCGATCCCGCTGGCTCTGCTGACGAACGAGGCCCGCGGGCGATTGCCGGAGTTGGTGGACCGCGTCGACGAGCGATTGCACGTCGAAGCGGTCGGGGACGCGGCGCGGCGACGGTTGTTGACTTCGTGTTACATCTTGCTGGGTATGCGTTACAATGTCGATGACATTCACACCGCGTTCGCGAGGGCCATGGGCATGAAAGAATCCACGACGTATCAAGCGATCCTACAAGAAGGCCGAGTAGAAGGCCGAGTAGTAAGGCCGAGAAGAGGGACAGCACATGGGCCTGATTGCGGCACAGCAGGAAGCGTTACTCGACATTATTCGCGAGCGATTCGGTTCGGTTCCCGAGCTGGTCGAGGCGCGGATTCGTACGACGGATGACTCTGCGAAGTTGCAGGCGGCCATCCGTCAGTCGGTTCGCGTCACCGACCCAAACGACATCCTCCGCTAACACCAACGCTACCATGACGCCATCCGAGATCGAAACCTTTCTCGTGCAATCGCTGGTGGATCGCCAACTGAGCGGCGGCGAGAAAAGTGCGTTGAGCGACTGGCTGGCGAGTGCCGTGAAGACCGACCAACAGCGGGGCGTTGTGCGGCATCAGGTGTTTGCGGCAGCACGCGCAGCATCGGCTTCGCTGGATACCGCGCGACTGCTCGATTGGCTCGAAGACACGCTGAAAGTCGTCGCGCCCGTGGCCACACCTGCGATTTCTCCAGAGGTGGCCGCAACGGAGGTTTTCTTCTCGCCGGGTGAATCGTGCTGGCAGCAGATCGCACATCGCTTCTCGACCAGTCGCCGCACCGCCGATGTCTGCGTGTTCACGATCACCGACGACCGCATCACGCGGACCATCCTCGATGCCCATCGGCGCGGGCTGACGATTCGCATTCTCACGGACAACGACAAAGCGTTCGACCTCGGTTCGGACGTGCCGCGACTGCGCGAAGCGGGCATTGCCGTGAAGGTCGACGAGACGCCATTTCACATGCACCACAAGTTCGCGATTTTCGACGGCGTGCGGTTGCTCAACGGCAGTTACAACTGGACGCGAAGTGCCGCGACCAAAATCAAGAGAACCTCGTCGACACCGGAAACCCCCTACAAGTGGCCGCATTCGCGAAAGAGTTTCAGCGACTGTGGAGCAGTTTGTAATCGAAAACTCGATTCGCCAATCGTGGATTGCGTGCTGGGAAAAGTGTCGACTCTGGCAATGCCCAAGTCATTCGATACCACGATGAAGAACCTCATCCGCAATCGTCCGAAAGGCTGACGTTCGCGGCGTGCCGATTGTAAAACCGCCGGAGGTTCTCGATGAAACCCAAACTCCCCATCGGGATTGTTTACGCCTTCGCCGCCGCCGCCCTCTTCGGTGCAAGCACGCCACTGTCGAAGTTGCTGCTGGGCCGTGTGGACCCGTGGCTGCTGGCGGGCTTGCTCTACCTCGGATCGGGATTGGGATTGTCACTTTGGCTGTTGCTCGCCTCCCGGCTGACGGGGAAGGATTCCACGGAAGCGTCACTGAAACGGGCCGACCTTCCCTGGCTCGCCGGGGCCATCCTGTTCGGCGGCGTGGCTGGGCCGGTGCTGCTCATGCTCGGCCTCGCCTCGACGCCTGCTGCGTCGGCTTCCCTGCTCCTCAATCTCGAAGGCGTCCTGACGGCGCTCCTGGCGTGGTTCGTGTTCAAGGAGAACTTCGACCGCCGCATCGCCCTGGGGATGGCGTTCATCACCGGGGGCGGCGTGTTGCTCTCCTGGACCGGCGACACCGCAGCCGGGGTTCCCTGGGGTGCACTCGCCATCGCCGGGGCGTGCCTCGCATGGGGCATCGACAACAACCTCACCCGCAAAGTCTCTGGCGGGAATCCCATCCAGATTGCCGCCGCCAAGGGGGTAGTGGCGGGTGGCGTGAATCTGAGCCTCGCCCTCGTCGCCGGGTCGCACCTTCCGGCACTCCCGACGGTGATGGCTGCCGCTGCGGTGGGCCTGCTGGGGTACGGGGTCAGCCTAACGTGCTTCGTGCTGGCCCTGCGGCACTTGGGGACCGCCCGCACCGGGGCTTACTTCTCGCTCGCCCCCTTCGTCGGGGCCTTGTTGTCTCTGGCGATCTTCCAGGAAGGGCTTACCGTTTTGTTCGGCGTGGCGGTGGCGCTCATGGGCATCGGCGTCTGGCTGCACCTGACGGAGCGGCACGAACACCCGCACCGGCACGAGCCGATGGAGCACGACCACAGCCACGTTCACGACGAACACCACCAGCACGAACACTCCCCCGACGACCCGCCCGGCGAGCCGCACAGCCACCCGCACAAACACGAGGCGATGACCCACGCCCACGTCCACTACCCCGACATTCACCATCGTCACGAGCATTGACGAGAGCGTTCGGTGAAAAATAGGCACGGTTCCAATCGCCTCAGTTTTGGGTAGCCGCCATCCGATTCGTAGTACAAAACGAGAAATCTGTAGCTTAACCGGATCGAGCACGTGCCGACCAACTGAGGGCTGTAGCGATGGGTTCGACTCTCAATGCGCGAGTGGCCGTCTATACGGGCACGTTCGACCCCGTTCACCACGGGCACTTCGATATCATCAAACGCGGCAGTCGGCTCTACGACCGGCTCATCGTCGGCGTCGGGATTAACACCGACAAGACCACGATGTTCTCGTTGGATGATCGCGTGGAATTGCTTTGCGACGTGGCCAAACCGTTTCCGAACGTCGAAGTCCGCAGCTTCGAGGGGCTGGCCGTCCGCTTCGTTCGCGAGTCCGGCGCACGCATTATCCTGCGCGGCCTCCGCACGCTCAGCGACATGGAATACGAGTTCACGATGAGCCTCATGAACTTGCACCTCGACCCAGAAATCGAGACCGTTTTCCTGATGGCCACCGAAGAGTATTCGCACGTCAGCAGTTCGCTGCTGCGGCAGATCGCCGTATTGGGCGGCGACCTCACGAAGTTCCTGCCGCACCAGGTAAAAGACGCACTGTTGGAGAAGGTGAAGAAGCAGTAGACGAAAGCCCACCAACGATCGTTGGTGGGCGTTGTTCACTTGATTTCCTTCTTCTTGAACAGCACGATGTGCTGCCAGGGTAGGCTTTTGTCGGTCTTGAGATGTTCGAGTTCTGGGAACTGTTCCATCTCGATGGTCACTTGGCGTTCGGTCATTTTGTGGACCAGCTTGATCGGTACTTTCGGGTCTTCGAGGCGGAATTCGACGAAGGCGATGCGGCCGCCGGGCTTCAGTGCGGCGATCATTTTCTCCGTCATTTCGTACGGCTGCGAGAACTCGTGATAGACGTCGACGAGGATGATCAGGTCGACTTTCCCCGCAGGTAACTTCGGGTCGGTCTCGGTGCCTTCGACGAGGTCGATGTTCGTGACGTTCTCTTTTTTCGCGCGAGTCTTAATCAGCGCGAGCATCTCGGGTTGGATGTCTACGGCGAGAATTTTGCCTTTCTCACCGACGAGCGGGGACATGCGGAAGCAGTGGTAGCCGCTACCTGCGCCGATGTCGGCCACGGTCATTCCGGGCTGGATTTCCAGTGCTTTCAGCAGTTTTGCGGGGTCTTCTTCCTTCTCGCGCTCGGGGCGTTCGAGCCAACCTGCGCCTTGGTGCCCCATCACGTGCGCGATCTCGCGGCCGACGTAGAACTTGCCGATGCCATCGGGGTCGTGGAGCTTTCGCGTTTCGTAGCGCGGCTTCTTCGGCTCCTCGGCCTGAGCGGCAAAAAGCCCGAATACAACGATCCAACTGCCGATTGCGATCCGCATGACGAACCTCCGTGAAAAGTTACTTTCAGCATACCGTAAACTGGGCGACGATGTCTTTCTCGAAAAATTGTGCAATTTGTCGTTGACATCGAACTTCATCTTGAGTTTAATCGTAAACTAGTCGAGTAGACTGACAACGGCACGATTATGAAACTCTCTCTCTTACTCTCTGCGAAACGGCTCTTCGCTCTGGCGGCAACGCTAGTGGCGCTGATTGCGTTTGGCGGTAAGGCAGAGGCCGGTTGCGGCGATTACGTGACGGTTGGTGGCGTGACGTTCGATCTTCCGATGGCCGGTCACAATGTCTCCGGCGAACCCGCCACACCACTCGTGCCCAAGTGCCACGGGCCGAACTGCTCGGCGAAGCCGAACCCCTTGCCGCTGATCCCACCCGTCAATCACACGAAGCTCGCCCCGCCGATCGACGAGTGGGTTGCGAAAGTGCAATCGCTCGCAGCTCAACCCTCGTTGTCGGGAATTTCCCTCGCGATTGTTTCTGTCGGTACGCCGATCCACTGCTCCTCGATCACCTATCGCCCGCCCCGTTCGATCTAATCCTGCGACCATCGCTCCGTGATCTGACGTTACGCCCTCGTGGCGTCTCGTCGTGCGAATCGCCGTAACGGCGATGGCATTTCACGCGGTCGATGCGTCTGTCTCTCGCGCAATCACCCGATACTTTCCGTCGATACTCGCTGCGTTTGCAGCAGTTACGCGGGGTACGTTTTATACGTGCCACTTTCAACGATGGCACGTATAAAACGTGCCCCACGTTGATACTCGGTATTTCTCCATTATTTCGTTACTCTCCCTTATTTCAGGTGCTCTCATGATTCGTCGCACACGCTCTGCGTTCACGCTCATCGAATTGCTCGTCGTCATCGCGATTATCGCGATCCTGATCGGGCTGCTGTTACCGGCCGTGCAGAAGGTTCGCGAGGCTGCGGCCCGCAGCCAATGCACGAACAACATCAAACAACTCGGCCTCTCGGCACACAATTACCACGACGCCAACGGCTACCTGCCCGCATCCGATGCCGGCATTCCTCCGGGAGGGACGATCAGCACGGGTCTGTCCGCGTTCGCGTATATGTTGCCGCAAATCGAGCAAGAAAATGCGTATCGGCTCATCGACCTGACCGCAAAATGGGACACGGCCAACAACGCGAATGCACGTGCGGTCACCATCAAAACGTTCCTCTGCCCTTCGGACCCTGTGAATTCGGTGCCGACCGGTTGGGCGGGGATCAACTACCGGACGAACTCGGGTAACGGGCTGTTGAACAGTCAGCCTTTGACGAGCGGTCCGAACTCGCTGTTGCCAAAACCGAACGGCCCATTCGTGCCACAACTGACGACGACGTTCGCATCGATCACCGATGGCCTGAGCAACACCGCCGGTTTCAGCGAGCACCTGAAGGGCGATTTTAATCAAGCGATTTCGTCCCCGACCGACACCTTCCAACCCGGCGTTTACCCGAACACCCCCGATGAATCCGTGGCAATGTGTGCGGCCACCGATGTGACCGATCTTTCGAAACAAGGCCGCTCGGACGTCGGTGCCCCGTGGCTGCAAGGCTATCACTCGACCACGAAATACTACCACGTCTCCGGGCCGAACACGCGGTCGTGCATGTACCCTCCCGGCCGCATCGCGACGACGGCAACCAGCGCCCACACGGGTGGCGTGATCGTCGGCATGATGGACGGCTCCGTGCGGTTCGTGCCGACGAGCATCAGCCTCGTTTCCTGGCGTGCGATGGGTTCCCGCGACGGCGGCGAAACCATCATCGATTGATCGAAAAACATTCCTCGACAAACATGCGCCTAACACCCTATTGGATTTCACTTATGTCTCTGCGTGACCTCTGGCTCGTTCTGATTGCGGTGTTCGGCGTGGGTTGTTCGTCGAATCCGGCCCCGCTCGCGATGGCGACGACGGCGGATAAGGCGCGGCCGGCGATGGAGAATGTGCTGGCATCGTGGAAGGCGGGCAAGACGGCGGCCGACCTGAAAGCGCAGTCGCCGCAGGCTTACTTCAACGATGCCGACTTCAGCCGCGGTGCCAAGCTCGTCGATTTCAAAATCGAAAGCGACGGCACGCCGAGCGGTACGGGTTACCGCTTTGATGTCACGATCGCGACCGAGCAACCCGGCAAGACCGCGACGCCGAAGAAACATGCGTATCGCGTCGTTACCGAACCCGTCACCAGTATTTTCCGCGAGGATGGCTGAGAAAGTCGCGGCGAAACAAATACCGAATTCCGACTCAGGAGATTCCCCGGTGAAGCGATACGTTGCGGTTGTGCTCGGTGCGTTGGTGGCCGAGCGTGGGTTTGCGCAGTTGCCGGTGCCGCTGACGCGACCCGAAATGAAACGGGCGCTCGAAGATCTGAAAGCGCGCAAGCCGCGGTTCGATCTGCCTGCGCCCACGGAGGAAGAGATTGCGAGTGCGGACGAGCGCGGCCTCAGCTACGAAAGCCGCTTGCGTTCACTGTACATCCACACCGGCGAGGCGCGCAGCGGGTTCGGTCGCGATAACGAGCCGAATATGACGTTGACATACGCATTCAAAACGCAACTCTTCTGGGTCGTCAGCCGCACGAACAACTGCCTGTACTGACTCGGTCACCAGGAAACGAAGCTCGCGGTCGCGGGCATGACGGAAGACGAAGTCGCAGCACTCGATGGCGATTGGTCCACATCGACGTCGAAAGAACGGGCGGCCTACGCCTTCGCACGCAAGATCAGCTTCGAGCCGCACCGGTTCGACGATGCCGACATTGCGGAACTCAAAACGCACTTCACCGAACTGCAAATTCTGGAGATGCTGCTATCCGTGGCACAGAACAACGCGACGAACCGCTGGAAGGAAGGCGCGGGGATTCCGCAATCGAAGGAGAGCAGTCACTTCGCGAAGTCTGCCGACAAGCCACTGCCGACGGACCGGATTCTGCCGCTCAAAACGTACCTGACGCCGACGTCGGAAAAGAACCGCAAGACCGTGACGAAGGTGACGCCGTTGCAGAACGACGCGGTGCGGCCGCCACTCGAATCGCGCGCGATCGTCGAGAAGTCGCTGATAGCGGCCCGAACGCGAACCGCACGTTTGCCACTTGTGGACAAGGCGAAAGCGAAGGAAATTCTCGGCGACGAGCCGATCACGCCGTTCGCGCAACTGCTCGCGAACTTCCCCGTATCGGGTAAGAGCCGCGTCGCCAGCCAGCGTGTGGTCGAGGACGCCGGCGACCTGACGCCACTACTGAAAGCGCAAGTCAGTTGGATCGTCGCACGGCAAGATCGCGCCTGGTACGCCACCGCCGACGCGAAACGACGGCTGACGGCACTCGGGCAATCGGACGACCAAATCTATGCGCTCGATGGCGATTGGTCGCAGTGTACGCCGAAGGACAAAGCGATGTTCACCGTGGCGCGGCAACTGGCCGCATCGCCGATCGTGCTGACCGATGCCGAGGCCGCCGAAGCGGTGAAACAGTGCGGCGGCAACCGCGATGTGGTGCAGCTCATCAATTACACCAACGCGCGCGCCTCGTTCGACCGGATCACCGAAGCCGCCGGTTTGGCTGCCGAAGGTCGCTAAGGCGCAACCGTCCTTCCCTCGGGGAACAAATTCAACGAACGTGCGGCTTCGTAGCGTTCGTGAATCCAGATATTCGGTACGAGGCCGCCGCTGAGAATGAGCGCGAATAGCGTCAGCATCGCCACCCGTTCGCGCCACGTGACATCGAGCGGCACCGACGAAGTATTTTGCGTTCCTGTGAACAGGAGTAGGTACACTCGGACGATCGCGATGCTGTTGAGCATGGCCGCGAACACGAGCGCGACGCCGACGATGGGGTTGGCTTCGATGGCCCCATCGACGAGCAATTCATTCGCGATGAAACCGGCTGTCCCAGGGAAGCCGATACAGCCGAAGCCAGTGAGTAGAAAGCCGATCGCGAGCATCGGCGATTTCTCGTAAAGTCCCAAGTGACGCGTGAGCGACAGTCGCCCGTATCGCGCCTCGACCGCTCGCAAGCACAAACCGAGTCCGCCCAGCGACAACGCCACCGATACCCACATGCCGAGCGCCCCCGTGAGGCTGAGCGACGTGTGAAGTTCCAGCCCGACGAGGACAATCGAGGCATGGCTGAGGAACGTATACGCGAAGAAACGGCGAACGTCGGTTTGCACGATCGCAAGGCCCGCCGCGTAGATTGCGGTCACCAGCGAGGCGATGCCGATCGTTTGCAATACGACGTCCGGTGCGTTCGGGATAACGAGCCGTAGCGCCACGTAAACACCCGCGATCGGCGTGGCGAAGAGTAGCGCCGTGCCGAAGGTTGCGCGCTCGAAGAGATCGACGACCCAGAGGTGCGCGGGGAACGTGCCGCTGCGGACGAGTACCGCCGCGAGTATGAGTATCGGTCCGACCGTCCACTTCGATTCGACCGCGAACCAGCCGCTCACGAGTAGGACCACGAAGGCGAGCATATGCCAGACGTACAACCGACTGCGAAGGCCGCGTTGGGCCATTTCGATGTACGGCGGAATCGTGCTGAACGCGAGCAGGGCGATCAACGGCCACGGTTCGATGCACGAAAACGTCGCCAGACGTGCGGCTTCGCCGATCAGATGCCCGGTGTACGACGTGCGATTCCGCTTCACTCGCGAGGTGCTCAGCACCGTCAAAACGTGCAGTAGCGCGACGAGTGGCAACAACGGCCCACTGAGCCGATCTACGGTGAAGATCGGCCGGCCAAAGAACGTTAAACAGGCACCCCACGGGCAGAGTGCCGTCTCGGTACCGACCGATGCCCAGGCGAACAACGACGCAACGAGTACGAGTATCGTCGAGACGATTGCGACGCGATCCGCGCGAGCCGGATCGCGAATGGTTCGTACCAGAATGGCACCGATTAGCGGAATCCCGATGGCCACTTCGGCCCACGGTAGCGAGAGCAGGTTCATATCGCATGTTCCTCAACGGGCGACAACGACGGCGTCGCGACCGGGGCTTCGACCTTCGGCTGGTCGTCGTTCACCGCGATGGCGATCCGTCGCTCGAAGCGGTCGATCCCGCGAAACAATCCCAAGAACGGCGCGCAAAAGACGCGATCGAGGATCGCATCGAGGTGACCGCGTTCGAGTGCGAAGCGATAGACCCGCACGCCGAACATTCCGAGCGAGCCACTGTCGCGCGGCAAGCGGTCGCCGATCGCGTATTCGATGGCGTGGCGGTCGCGGATGACACTCGGTGCCCGTACGAACTGCATCGTTCGCAAACAGGCATGCCCGAGGATGTGGACGAGCGGAATGTACCGCCAACCGAGACCGATCTCGGCGACGATCAGCCCGACTTGCGTGAGCGAGGCAAACGCGAGTGCGGACTTAATATCGGTCTGAACGCGAGCGGTGAGTGCGGCAAAAATCGCAGTGGCCAGCCCGAGTACGACGATAATCGCAGACAGCGCGGGCGACGCATCCAGGAGTGGGTCGAGACGCAAAAGCAGGTACGCACCGAGGTGTACGGACAACGCCCCGTAGAACACCGCGCTCGATGGCGTCGGCCCTTCCATCGCCCGCGGCAACCAGCCACTAAACGGGATCAGCGCGGACTTCCCCGCCGCCGCGATGATGAGCAACAACCCGACGATGAACACTTGATTGGCCGGTAATCGACAGACGCCGTACGGCCACGCGGCAACATCGTGGCCATCGATTTGCTGATAGCCGGTGAGTTTGTCGAAGTCGCCGCCGCTACTCATGTGGTGCAACACCACGGCGGCTAACAACAGGGCCGCATCCGATATGCGGTAGACCACCCAGACGCGAAACGCATTCCGCACCGGAGCCGGTCGTTTGTGGAAAAAGCCGACGAGCAACGCGGACGATAGCCCGACGAGTTCCCAACCGAAGAACAGCGTTTCGATCGTTCCCGCCAGTGCCGCCGTGACCATGCCCGCGAGGAACAACGAGTAGAGGGTGAAGAAGCGGTTGTAGCCTTCTTCGCGGTGCATGTACTTCGTTGCGAACACGCCGATCGTGCCGAATAGCAAGTACGTGAGTGCCGTGAACGGAACCGAAAGCCGGTCGAACACGAACTTGATGGCAAAGTGGAACGGCTTCTCGGTGACGGGGGTTTCGACGTGGACCCAGTCGCCGAACGACACGACGACGTGTTGCGTATCGTTTAACAGCATGATGCCGAGGACCATGAGTCCGGCGATCAACCCAACCCCCGTCGTTGCCGCGACGGCACTCGCCGTTGCGGATTCGCTCCGCTTGCGGCCGATGAGTGTCGTCCCGCCGAGATAGAACATCAGCGCGAAGGGCACGCTGATAACGACGGTGCCGAGGTACGCAGCGAGTGTGGCATAGTCTGGCATGTCAGGAGGTCGCTCCGGTTCGGATCGCGGCGAAATCGAGGAACTCTCGCCATCCGCGATACCAGTCGGCCGACGACCGCGCCGTCGGCAGTTGGCTCGTCGTCAACGTGTGGGGTAGGAATTCGCCATCTTGGAACACGAGAAGTTTCCCCGTGTCCGGGTCCATCGTACACATCTGCACCCAGCCCCTACGGATCGTCATGTCGACGACGGCGCTTCGCGACATCACTTTCAGCAAAATCTCCGGCGTCGTTTCGACGATGAACAGCAATCGCACCGGTTCGTGAATTTCGACCATTTGCCAGGGTAGGCCGGTGCGTAAGTCGCTGGCCGCGCCGTCCATGACACCGAGCAGACCCGTTATGTTGTGGGGCAACTTCGTTCCGCAGCCGTAGCCCTGCGAATCGACGTGACAGAAATAATACTCGAGGTTGATACCCGCACAAACGGGCACCGCCGCGCCGAGGAGTCGCCCGAGGGTGCTACCATTTTCATCGTCTTGGGCGGGGTTGTACGACGTCAGAAACGCGCGGCGATCGAGGAAGAGTCCGCGAGTTCGTTCGCGACGACCGACGATGCAAATCGCGTTGGTGGCGTGCCCCCATTCGGGCCGCACCTGCGCCAGATCCTCGGCGCGGGCGGCCATGTGTCGGCGGGCGGCTGCGGGGGTGATCGCCAGCGGGGCCGATTCGAACCGCCTGGCCCGTTCGTGGGAGTTGCGGTCGAGCGCCCGTTCGATGTCGGCTTCTGCGGCGGCGAAGCGGTCGCGGTGGGATTCCGGCACCAGGTCGGCGTCGGGGAACTCGACGTACTCGTTGCAGGTGTTGTGCAACCCGCCGACGAACGCGGTGTCGTTCGGGACTACCACGCCGCGGCGAGCCATCGCCTCCCGCACCCGCGGGTCGTTCAACATCTGGGCGATGGCGCGGCCGTTCGGCCCGCCGACCCCGCCGCCGCAGGCACCGCAATCGTGCGCCGATTCGTGCGGGTTGTTCATGCTGTGCGAGCCGTGCCCGAGGATGAAGACGAGCGGGGCGAAGTCGACGGTCATGCCGATGTCGCGGAGGAGTCGTTCCGCAAGGGTGGCCATCTCGTCGAGCGTGTAGCCGTGGTGGGTGATCTCCGGACCGGGCGTCGTCGAGCCGCGTTCGAGTTTCAGGCGGGTCGCGAGTGGCGTCTGCACGAACCGACCGAAATACCCGCGCGCCATCGCCGCAAGACGGGGAAAGAGCACGCTGGCGACAAGCGGCACCGACGCCAGCACCCCGACCCCGGCGGTGAGTACCGCCCCGGTCGCGAACGACCGCGAGCCGATGTGGAACCGGTGCGAAGCGCCACCCAGCACCTTCCGCACCTTCGCCCGCCATCGGTGAGTCTGTTCCTGCTCCTCGCAAACCATTTCGGACACCCAATGCCCCGGCCGGATGATGATCGGGCAGAGCGGGGTGAAGTGAGCGCCGGCGGCGCTGCGGAAGTACATCGCCACGCCGAAAAATCCGGCGGCACCGAAGGTTTCGCAGTCGGGTGCGACTTCTTCGAGGTGTCTGCGGAACGACTCTTCGCGTTCGTCCAAACACGTGATGACTTGAAATCGCGGTCGCGCCGGTACGTGGGTGGCCTTGCTGTAGTGCAGCGAGACGGCATCGAGCGTGCGGTTGCGGAACCGTCGCTCGTACGCCTGATGGAACACGCGACGACGCTCGATCGGGCCGAACTGCGCGATCTCGTCCGACAACTGTTTCCAGTCGGCAGGCGAAAGATCGTGCAACTCGCTCGCCGACCATCCGAGGAGTTGGCTGAGTTGGAAGATCGGGAACACGCGCAACGGCAACGGCACGGCTTCCGCCTTCGGACCCCGTTTGCGTAAAGTCTCGCGTAGTTCGGCGAGCGGAACTTCGTTCGCAACCGACGCCACCGCGAACCGGTCGAGCAACAATCGCACTGCTACGAACTCGACCAGCGAGCCGCCGGGGATCGGATGTGCGACGCTGTCGCCCCGCACTTCGACTTGGCGAATCATGCCGCCCCAGCCGCGAAGTGCGAGTAACGTGGCGTCGAGATATTTGTCCCATTCGCTGGGCATGACGCCGAGTATTTCGAGCGATTCGCGGATCGACTCGATGGCCGTGACATTGCCGTTCAACAGCCGTTGCGATTCGCCGCGTAAGTCCTTCAACCAAAGCTCGGGCGGATTCCAAGACGCCGCGTGCAGCCGAAGGAACGAGAGATAGAAGCCGAGGTTCTGATCGGGCAACGGCCAGAGCGAGATGCCTTGATCGAGAAACGCGGCACAGAATCGAACGAGAAACTCGTTGACGAGCAAGTCGGGATCGTCGGTTCCCGCCGCCACGAGCCAGTCGCGGTGCCGGATCGGGGTCGGTGCGGGTTGCATTTCGATGGGGATCGATTGCACGCCCGCGCAGCAGACTTGCCAGAGGCTCTCGAGTGAAAACGCTTCCCATTTCGCGTCTTCCCACGTTTCGACGCAGTCGATGCCGAAGCGGTGGAACAACTCGCCGACCCAACCCGGTGCCACGGTATCGCCGGTGCCACGGAGTTCGCGAATGACCCAACGCCGCGTTTCGGCGATCATCCGTGCCCGCGTCGCCGACGAGACATCGGACCGCACGCGATTCAGGGCATCCGATTCGGCGAGAACGTATTCCAACTCGGCAGCGGTTCCCGTCCAGAAGGGGTACTGTAGCATCGCCAGCCTGAGATCGAGCCGCGAAGTCGAGTTCGTGACGGTATCGTTGGCGGTGTTTCGCAAGTCTTTGTGGAGGTCCGCACGGAGGTCGTCGAACGCAATGCGACCCTTGGTGAGTTCGTTGCGGTAGCGCGTTTCCGTGAGGTACGGATGACAGCCAAAGACCTCCGCACCGCGTTGGACGGCCTCGTCGAACGAGAGATCTTCAAACGCATGGAGCGTGTTGTGGTGGATGAAAACCGTGATCGGCCCCTGCGCCGGCAGCAGGTGCGAAGAATGGTCGATGGCGTGAAGCAATTTCGCGTGTACATCTTCGGAGCCGGACGAGGTCGGGTGGGCTTCGTCGGCGGTGATGACTTTGAGTGACACGGAAGACCCCAATCTCGTGAAGCGAATGTTTCTATCGAAGCACATCGCGTGCCCGACTCGTCGTTCGCTGGAAAACCGCACGTTATTCGGTCGTGCGGGGCAATAATCGCGTCGTGCTGGTCGTCGTCGCACCAGTGTGGTCGAAGCCTGACCACAACGAGTACCCAGAAGAATCTTACTAGATTGAATGTGCGAGATACGCATTCGGTAAAACGAGATGTTGCAATGTCCAGTTGGCGCTACCTTCTACCCATGTTGCTGATCGCCTTATGTTTCGTGGCTCTTTGCACGTTTACGGCCGTTTCGTTGTTCAGCCAGCAAGCGGCGCTGACGAGTGTGTTACGGGAAAATGTGCAAAGTCAACGGGCGGCCATCGAGTTAGAAGAAGGCTTGCAAGATCTGATCGCACTCGAAGATGCGCACGTCGAAAGTGTCGCAGTGTTACACGAGCGAATTCAACAACGCGTGGTCAAGCTCGGGGAATCCGCCGATCAGCCGAGCGAACGCGAGTTGTTCGATCGTCTGAGCCGCGCGTACGACAATTATCTCGTGAAATGGCAGAATCTACCTAAGTTCGGTTCGCCGACACATGAAGCGAAACGAGTCGTGGCCACGAAGTTCATCGAGATGGAAGTGCTGCGGCCGTGCCAGGAATTCGAGCACTTTAACGCACGCCGCGTCGAGGATTCCGCCGACCAGCACGATCGCGTATTGCGCCAACTCGCATGGGGGATGGCGGGCATCGGCGGCCTCGGTGGCATCTCCGGAATCGTCCTCGGATTTGCGGTGTCGCGCGGCCTGAATCGCTCGATTCGGAAACTCCGCGTGCAACTCCGCGATGCCGCCGGAAAGATCGCACCGGGCGCGCCCGAGTTCATCGTCACCGAAGAAGGGCGCTTCCACGATTTGCACATCGAAGCGGATCGTCTTACCGAGCAGATCGAGCGAGTGGTCCGAGAATTGCAACAGCGAGAACAAGAAGTATTGCGTGCGGAACAACTGGCCGCCCTCGGCCAACTCGCGGCGGGTATGGCGCACGAAATCCGCAACCCGCTGACGTCGATTAAGCTGCTCGTACAGGCCGGGCAAGCCGATGGCGGGTTGTTGCCTGCCGAGGATCTCCGCATCATCGAGAGCGAAGTTCGGCGGATGGAACGCTCGCTGAATACGTTCCTCGACTTCGCCCGCCCGCCCAAAATGCGTCGAGTGATGGTCTCGCTCGATATGCTTCTGGACGATACATTCGGTTTGTTGCGTACCCGTGCGGATCAGCAACGAGTCGTGTTGCAACGAATCCTCCCTACGGGCGGTGTGACGCTCTCCGGGGATCGGGAACAACTCCGGCAAGTCGTGTTGAATCTCGGCCTCAATGCACTCGATGCCATGCCGACGGGTGGCACGCTCTGCGTGACGATTCGCAAGGTGAATCAGTCGGTCGAAGTCGAAATTGCGGACACGGGGCCGGGGATCGCCAAAGAGATGTTCGCCCGGTTATTCCAGCCGTTTGCGAGCAACAAGGATACGGGCTTGGGCCTGGGTCTCGTGATCTGCCAGCGCATCGTCCAGGATCATCGCGGTCGAATTCACGCCGTCAACCGGTTCGGTGGCGGTGCGAGTTTTTTCCTCTCCCTGCCCACCGAGGCATCCGATGTCGATCGTGCTCCTGGTCGATGATGAAGCGGCGATTCAGCACGCATTTCAGCGGGCGTTTCGCTCGGCGGACATTATCATTCGCACGGCGAGTACCGCCGCCGAGGCGATCGAAGCGATCCGCCGCGAACCGCCCGATGCGATCTTGCTCGACGTGCATTTGCCCGATGCGAGCGGCCTCGAAACGTACGTGCGGATTCGCCAAATCGATGCCCGCGTGCCCGTCATCATGATCACCGGCCACGGTACGACCGACCTCGCAATCGAGGCGATGAAAGCGGGTGCGTTCGACTTCCTGCTGAAGCCGTTGGAGTTGAACGACGTCCGCGATGCGATCGACCGGGCCGTGCGCTCGAATCTGCTGATGCGGCGACCGGCAACGATATCGGATGTCGAGCCGACCCCCGTCGATGGCGACTTGTTGGTCGGGCGCTGCCCCGCGATGCAAGACGTTTACAAGGCGATCGGGCGGGTGGCGGCCACCGACACCACGGTGTTAATCCTCGGCGAAAGTGGCACCGGCAAGGAACTCGTGGCGCGTGCGATCTATCACCACAGCCTGCGGGTGAACCGCCCGTTCGTGGCGATCAACTGCGGTGCGATCCCGGAGACGTTGATCGAAAGCGAACTCTTCGGCCACGAAAAAGGGGCGTTTACGGGTGCGGATCGCAAGCGCATCGGCAAGTTCGAGCAGGCCGCCGGCGGCACGATCTTCCTCGACGAAGTCTGCGAACTGCCACCATCGGCACAAGTCAAAATGTTGCGGGTACTCCAGGAACAACGCTTCGAGCGCGTCGGTGGAAACGAAACCGTCATCACCGACGTTCGCATCTTGGCGGCCACGAATCAGGATCTCAACCGAGCCGTGGTCGATGGACATTTCCGCAAGGATCTCTACTTCCGACTGAACGTGTTTAACATCACGTTACCGCCGCTTTCCGCGCGAGGCAGCGACTTGCCTCGGCTCGTCGAGCATTACGTCCGATGCTTTGCCGTCGAACTCAACCGCCCCGTTCTGATCGTGTCCGACGAAGCGATGGCTGCCCTCACTTCGTATCCGTGGCCGGGGAACGTTCGCGAACTGCAAAGTATTCTAAAACAAGCGATGTTGCAGTCGCGCGGCGAAGTGCTGTTGGCCGATTTCCTGCCCGCGCAAGTCTTTCAACGCCCCGGTGCCGTACCCACATCGGATCCGGCAGCGGGCCTGTTCGACTGGGATGCGTTCGTTCAGGAGAGACTCGCGACTGGCTCGGAAACTCTCTACGCAGAGGGGTTGGCGCGAATGGAACGCGAAGTCCTGATGCGAGTATTGCAGCACACCGCCGGCAATCAGCTACAGGCCGCGAAACTCCTCGGGATCACACGCGGCAGCCTGCGAAACAAAATCCGCGCGCTCGGCATCAACATCGGTCGGGATATCTGGTCGGACGACGACCACGCTGATTCGTAACCCGCCACCCCATTCGTCAACGCCGCGAGGCATCACGCGGCAGAAACAGCCATTTTTTGAAGATGGCAAGAACTATCAATTCTTATCTGATTCCGGTAGCCGCAGGTCTTTAGCCTGCGCGGGGGCAAATACCCTAGAAAACCAGTCGTGGCGAGTCTGCGAGACGCGACGCGATAAGCCATGACAGTCATTCCGGGCGCACGAACCGTCGTGTTTCGCAGACTCACCACGACCCTCAGCGATTGCTCGTGGCAAACGCAGGCTAAAGACCTGCGGCTACCAGAATAAGAGGTTTTCGCCTTAGTAATTCGGTATACAAGCGACATCATCCTTCACGGTGCTACCCGTCAGTGGGACGTTCTGCATTTCAGCAAGTTTCGTTTGAAATCGTGTATCCAATCTAGCGGCATGGCAGTTGCGTCTGGTGTTTGAACCGTGAGACGAAATTCGCTGGTAAAGGTAACGCCAATGGCCGCAACTCCTAACGCACCGTCCGTTCCGCCATTGGAGACGAAGCCGTTCGGGAACCTCCGATTCGACGCCATCGCGGGATTCCTGGTGTTCCTCATCGCGATGCCGCTCTGCTTGGCCATCGCACGGGCCAGTGGCTTCCCGCCGATCGCAGGGATCTGGACCGCCGTCATCGGTGGCATCCTCACGACGTTCCTCAGCAACGCCCAACTGACGATCAAAGGCCCCGCCGCCGGACTGATCGTGATCGTTTACGGTGCCGTCACCGAGTTGGGGAAAGAGTTCGGCACCGATGGCATGTCCGATACGGATCGAGCCTTTCTCGGTTACAAGCTCGCACTCGGGATCGGCCTCGCCGCCGGGGTGATTCAGATACTCTTCGGATTGCTGCGGGCGGGTCGGCTCGCCGACTTTTTCCCGCTGACGCCCGTTCACGGGATGCTCGCCAGCATCGGCATCATCATCATCGCCAAACAAGCCTACGAGGTGATTGGCGTGACCCCAACGAAAGGGGCCGGGCCGCTCGAACTCATCGCCGAGTTCCCCGGTAAACTTCGCAGTATCAACCCGGAGATTGCGATCATCGGCATCGTCGGCCTGATGATTCTGTTCGGCCTGCCGTTCATCGGCAAGCGAATTCAGTGGATCAAGAAAGTGCCATCGCAACTCATCGTGCTGATGGTGGCCATCGGCTTAGGCACGCTGTTCCAACTCGATTACCAACACACGTACCTCTTCCCCGATAGCTTCTTCGACTCGGAACACCCTGCGGTTTACGAAGTCGGCCCGCGCTTCTTGGTCGATATGCCAGAAGTGCTGAAAGACCCGGCCTCGGCGTTCGCATTACCCGACTTCCGCGGACTGGCAACGGCAACGGGTTTGCAATATCTGTTGCTGTTCACCTTAATCGGTAGTCTCGAATCGCTGTTGAGCGCGAAGGCCATCGAACTGCTCGACCCGTGGAAGCGCAAGACGAACTTCGACCGCGATTTGCTCGCCGTCGGTTTCGCCAACGCGATTGCTTCGGTCGTCGGTGGCCTGCCGATGATTTCCGAAATCGTCCGCAGCAAAGCCAACATCGACAACGGTGCCCGTACGAAATGGGCGAACGCCTGGCACGGCGTCTTCCTCCTTAGCTTCGTGTTACTGTTCCCGAATCTCATCCACCAGATTCCACTGGCCGCACTCGGTGCGATGCTCGTGTACACCGGGTTCCGCCTCGCCTCGCCGAGTGAATTCGTACGAACGTTCAAGGTCGGCAGCGATCAGTTTATCGTGTTCATCGGCACCATCATCGCTACACTGGCGACCGACTTACTCATCGGCATCAGCGTTGGTATCGGCATGGAAATTCTCTTCCACCTCTGGCACGGTGCCCCCGTCCGTGGGCTGTTCTCGTCCGACGTCAGAACCGCGACCGAACCCGATGGCATTACGGTCATCGTTCGGAAATCGGCACTGTTCACGAACTGGCTCGGGTTGCGAAAATTAATCGTACAGGCTGCGAATGGCCACCAAAATGTGAAGATCGATCTCTCGCAAACGCGGCTCGTCGATCACAGTGTGATGGAGAAACTGCACGAACTGGAAAATGAATTTGCAGCGAACGGCAAGCACCTGCAAGTGATCGGCCTCGACGATCACAAGCCGCTGTCGAATCACCCGTTGGCCGCGCGGAAAAGTAGTGCGAACAACTCGATTCCGCACGAACCCGCCAACACGATTTGATCGCGAAACTGATCTTGATTCCTCCGACCCCCGACGGTACCAACCGTCGGGGGTTTTACTATTGGGGGAATTTCTCGTGAATGCGTTCCGACTGATTCAACGAGCAGCATTCGTTGCCTTAGCATTCGGTATCGTGCCGTGGCCCGCATTCGGGCAATCGATACCTGTTGTCCCCGCTGAGACGCTACCAGCGACAGCGGGTTCGGCCGAAGTACTGCTGCCGTTTGAAGTCAATCCATTTCCGAACGCGGTGACATCCTCTACAATTCCCGCCGCGCCACCCGGCACGCCGCTCAAGTTCGAGGCCTACTGGAACAACGGCCTGTTCTTCCGTAGCCCCGACAAAGGATTCAGTGCCCACGTCGGCGGGACGATCCACTACGACGGCGCGTGGTATAGCGGCGGGAATTCCGTGCAGACACTTGCGAACGGCGTCGGTCGCTTCAGCGATGGCGTCAATGCTCGCCGCATGCGGCTCTACATGGAAGGCTCGTACCACAACAACGTCGATTACAAATTCGAAGTCGAATTCATGAACGGGTTCAGCCCGAACGGCCTGACTGGACCGGTTTCGGGTGGCACCGTTTCCAACTCGCCCGGCCCGACTGACGCCTGGGTGACACTCAAAGACGTCCCCTTCTTCGGCAACGTACGAATCGGCAACCAGAAGGAATGGTTCAGCCTCGAACACCTCGAAGGGTATCGTTCGCTGCAATACATGGAGCGTTCGTACCTCTTCGATTTCAGCCAAGCGACCGCATTCAACAACGGCTTCTCCCCCGGCATCAGCACGTATCGCACCTGGGCAGACGACCGCGTGTTCACCGCGATCGGTGCGTACAAAAACGAAAGCGATTTGATCGGCTTCGGCTTAGGTAACGGCAACTACGCCGTGACGGGTCGGGTTGCAGGTCTGCCCGTGTGGATGCCCGAAGAACAAATGTACTGGCACGTCGGCGGGGCGATGAGCCATCGCGACCCGGTCGCCGGCCAAGTTCGCGTTCGCATCCGCGACTCGGTCCGCAACGCGCCGTTTCCGCTCTTGAACCTCATCGCCGACACGGGGAATATCAACGCCAAATCGCAGACGCTGTTCAACCTCGAAACCGCCGCCGCGTACGGCCCGCTGACGATGTCTGCCGAGTACACCGCCAACTTAATCAACGGTGCCAGCGTCGGCACGGGGCCGGACCTCGGCACCGTGCGCTATCAAGGTTTCTACGCACAGTCGATGATTTTCCTGACCGGCGAACACCGCGCTTGGGATCCGAAGATCGGCGCGTTCAAGCGCGTATCGCCGCTGAAAAACCTATCGCTGAAGGACGGTACTTACGGTGCATTCGAGGTCGGCGCACGCTACACCTACCTCGACCTCGACGATAAGGGCATCAACGGCGGGCGGCTGAACAATGCGACGATCGGTTCGACGTGGTATTGGAATCCGAACGTGCGAATTCAAACGAACTACGACTACCTCTACCGCGACGGCGGCCGCAACCCACTCGCGAAGGGCAGCATCCACGGCTTCGGTACGAGATTAGCAATGGACTTTTAACCGCTCGATTCCAGAACGAGATATACTCCGAGCGGGTCTTCCCTCGCTTGCGCGTCGACTAACGGGATCGGATCTGTTAGCCCGACGCGCAAGCGCGCAAGCGAGGGTGTTGCGATTTCCTACACACAGAGAAGCGAAATCATGGCGCGATGGCTGGCAACGATGGCGATGATGTGCGGATTTCCGTTGGCAATGCACGCCGCCGAGGCGATTCGCGTCGCTTGCGTCGGCGATAGTATCACCCAAGGTTCGGGGTTGATGAACCCGGAAAAGGAAGCGTACCCGGCGGTGTTGCAACAGTTGCTCGGCGAGACGTACGACGTGAAGAACTTCGGCGTCAGCGGGCGAACGCTGCTGAGCAAGGGCGATGCACCGTACATCAACGAGAAGAAGTACAAGGACGCACTCGCGTTCTTGCCGAATATCGTCGTCATCACGCTCGGCACGAACGACACGAAGCCGGCGAACTGGAAGCACGCCGACGAATTCACGGCAGACTTCACGGCACTCGTCGAATCGTTCGCGAAGCTGGAATCGAAGCCGAAAATCTATCTCTGTACGCCCGTGCCCGCCTTCCCCGGCGAGTGGGGGATCGAGAATTCGCGTATTAAAGACGGCGTGATTCCGAAGGTGCTCGCGCTGGCGAAAGACAAAAAGCTACCGGTGATCGACCTGTACAAAGCCCTGAGTGGCAAGGCGAAACTGTTCCCGGATAAGGTTCACCCGAACGCCGCCGGCGCGAAGCTGATGGCGCAAGCCGTGCAACTCGCGTTGGTGCCGAAGGAATAGCGCGATTTAACGCGATGCGTGTATGATGGTGAGAGGAAACGCATCCTCACCCGAGAGAAACCGCGATGGTACCCGAAGTGAAATACGAAAATGGAATCGACGAAGAACCCGAGGTCTTCGACCGCATTTCGATGCGGCGTGGGATCCTCGCGGGTAAGCCGTGCATCGAAGGTTCGAGAATCAGCGTTCAGATCGTACTCGAGTGGATCGCTTCGGGTGGTAGCATTGCCGAAATCGTGCGCGAGTATCCGTTCCTGAGCGAGGAAGACGTTCGTCAGGCCGTCCGGTTTGCGGCCTCGCGCATGTCGGCAGCATAAACCAGGACCGCAATCTTCGCCAAGTTGCCATGAACGAACCCGACACCCGAGCGAGCGCGACCATGGAACCGAAACTGACGACGCTCTGCACGTATCCGTCGTCGATCCAGGCTGAGACGGTGAAGTGGGCGCTCGAACAAGAAGGCATCACCACGTTCGTCGCCGACTCGAACACGATCACCGCCGATTGGCTCCTCGGCCCTGCCGTCGGTTGGGTGAAGGTGCAAGTGGCCGAAGCCGATGCCGTGGCCGCGCTCGCCGTGCTGGAGAAACACCCGAATTTGTTGAAAACGTACTTCGAGCCAAAACTCGAAGTGGCGTCGGTCTGCTTGTCGTGCGAAGCCGCGATGGAGGAAGCCGACGAGACGTGCGCCGCGTGCGGCTGGTCGTTTTTAACGGGTGCCGAACTAGAAGTCGTGGAAGAGTAGATCCGGAACGCCAGTGCGTTCCGATGGGAACAAACGAATGGTTACGCCGCCTCGGCACGAGGGACGTCGAAGAGCCAGCCGGCGGGGCGGGGCATTCGGTTGGGGCCGACGGGGCCGTCGGCGTGGCCTTCCCACGAATGGCTACGCAGGCTGACGAGGATGCGTTCGGCGAGCTCCAGTGCGTCGCGGCCGTCTTCACCCGTCACGCGCGGCGTTCGGCCCGTTCGCACGCAATCGATGAAGTGACGCAACTCGGCGGTCAACGGGTCGGCCTTGCGGTCGCCGTCGGAGTACTTCACTTGCAAGTGCCGCCCGAAGACGTCGTCTTTGAGTTTCGCCCGTGCGGCGGCGTCCATTTTGTCCGCACGCAGGCCGTATTGCCGCACTTCCTGGCTCTGTTGCACCAACACTAACTTCCGCGTCACGAAGTCGATACCTGCGTATCCTTCGGGTGCCCAGATTCGCAATCGGCGCTTCGGGCGTTGGGTAATCCGGCTCGCGGTGACGTGGGCGACGCAGCCACTCTCGAAAACGAGCCGGGCGTTGACCATGTCTTCGTGGCCGCCGAACACCGACGCGCCGACGGCTTCGACAGTCTTCACGGGGGATCGTACGAGCGCGAGTAATAAGTCTAGATCGTGAATCATCAGGTCCAGGACGGCACCGATGTCGACGCTACGACCGGTGAACGGGCCGTGCCGTTCGGCTTCGACGAACTTCGGGCGAATCGGGCGGCGAGCGAGATCTTCAAAGGCGGGGTTGAACCGTTCGATGTGCCCCACTTGGAGTGGCACCCCGGCATCAGCGGCGAGGCGGATCAGGTCGTCGGCTTCGGCGAGCGTTCGGCAAATCGGCTTTTCCACGAGGACGGGAATGCCTTCTTTGAGGAACGCCGACGCAACGGGATGGTGGTAAAGCGTGGGTGTAACAACGGTAGCGGCGTCGATTCGGCCGAACAGCGGTTCGATGTCTGCGAACGGCTTCGTGCCGAGACGTTCGGCCACGGTGCAGGCTTGTTCGTAGTTGGAATCGACGACGCCGACGAGTTCGACATCGGGCAACGTGGACAGAATACGGGCGTGATGCTGTCCGAGGTGCCCGACTCCAACGACTGCGATGCGAAGCGGAGTCATGCCGTCCCTAGCCTTCCGTCGTGCCGTCGCGTCCTGCGTCGGCGTGAAATAAATTAGGCTGCAAGTCGTCGAGCGGAAAATGGCACGTCGGCCACCCGTCCCGCCAAACACTTCGCGAGTTCCACGTTCAGGGCGTGCCCGGATCGGTACGCCACCACGTGCCCTGCCAGGTCGAATCCGCAGAGCGCCAGATCGCCGACCAAATCGAGGATCTTGTGTCGCGCCGGTTCGTCGGCAAACCGCAGCCGATTGTCCTTTACCCCACGCGGCCCGAACACGAGAACGTCCGCCGGGGTTAGGTGTCGCCCGATCCCCTGCGACTTCAGCACCTCGACCTCGGATTCCAGTAGGAATGTTCGGCAGTTCGCCAGTTCGCGGGTGAACGTTTCTGGCCGAATCTCGACCGTGGCCACCGAGCGCGCGATCGGCGAGAGGGTACCGTAATCTAAATGGTAACTCACCCGCAAGGTCGAGTCGGTGGCGGGGTAGATGGCCAAACAGGAGCCGTCGCGTTGCAGAACGATCGGTTTCTTCACACTCCGAATCGGACGTCGCCCCGATTGCAGTACGAAGCCCATACTGAGTAGCGGTTGCACGAAGCCCCACGCGGAGCCATCGAGGCCCGGCGGTTCGGGGCCGTCGATTTCAATCGTGCAATTGTCGACGCGCAACCCGGCCAGCGCGGCGAGAACGTGTTCGACGAGCGTCACGCCATCGCGATCCGTACCGAGCGTCGTACGGCGACGGGTGTCGGTCACGGCAGCGGTGCGGGCCGGTATGCGCGGCGAGCCGGGACGATCCCCGCGAACGAACACGACGCCATGGCCTACGGGCGCAGGCCGAAACCGGACGCGAACCTTCGCTCCGGTCACAATGCCGACACCCGTCACATCGACGGGGCCAGCGAGCGTTCGTTGATAGCGTTCGGCGAACAATTTCACGTTACTTCGTGCCGCCGGTTGGGACGATCGCGGGTGCGGTACCCATCGGGGACGTGGCATTTGTCGGAGGGGCTGCGTCGATCTTGCCCGGTGCGGGGAAGTTCGAGTTCAGCGTCTTGACCACAACGGAAGTCAGGTCGACGCTCGGCGAGACGTAGAACGGCATCGCAGCAGGTGGACGCAGCTTCAAGTCGTAGTACAACGGCGAACGCATTTCTTCCTCGGTGAGTGCGTCCGGGTAGGACATCACCAACTCGAAGCCATTGGTCTTCGCGACGGCTTCGACGACCGTGCGAATTTCGGCGAACAACTGGCGCAAGTGTGCGGCCGACTTGTCGTCGATCTCTTTGCGAATGTTGCGTTCTTTGTCTTCAAACTGACGCTGCATGTTCACGAAGGTCTGCTCGTAGGTCGCCTTTTGCGTGGCCACGAGTTCGTTCTTGATCTTCGTTTCCATCTCGATGATGTCGTTGCGAAGTTTCGCGAGTTCCGCACCGCGACCTTGGCGTTCCTTGTTCATCTCTTGTGCGAAGTACTGCCATTTCTGGTAGTCCTTCATCACGCGAGCAACGTTGAACACGGCGGTGCCGCGAGCGGGTGCGGCCGCCGCCGGTGCCGGTGCGGGCGTCTGTGCGTTCAAGCTCGTCATGGCGAAAATCGCCATCCCGACAGCCAGGATCGAGAATAAGTAAGCGCGCTTCACGAAATGCCTCCTCTGCATGGTTCCCAATCGCGGCGGGGCGGTCGCCCACTCTCCGCCAAAACGTCCGGGGTGGCGGTTCCGTGCCGTCCCGGTATCGAGGACGCGGGTTCTAACCGAAGGTACGAATCGCGTCAACGGGAATAAGCGGGGGGGTTCGTGCGGAGTTTGCGGGTGGTATTTGCGCTGGGAAGGCGTGCGAAGCGAAAGCGGATCGACTGGATGCCGTCGCGTGTCGATGACGAATGGAACGAATGCAACCGATATGCGGGGTATCTGTGAAGAGGCGTGCCGCGGGACTGATACTGTTCGTCGGTTTGCTCGGCTGCGGGAAATCCGAACCGCTGGCGCAGTCGACGGTGCGCGGTCGCGTGCTCTTCCAGGGTCGCGCACTCGCTGGGGGCACGATCGCGTTCACGCCGCACCCCGAACGCGGCCCGTCGGGTAAATCGGCCATCGCCACGCTCGACGACAACGGCGAATTCCGCCTGAAAAGCGCAGGCACCGCGTACCTCCCCGCCGGTTGGTACCGCATCGCCGTCGCCGAAGCCCCCTCAGCGGACGCCGGTTACACGTCTACTTTTCCAATGGAACTCAGTCGCCCGGACAAATCCGGCCTCGACCGCGAAGTGATCGCCGGTCGCGAGAACGTCTTCGAGTTCGCCGTGGAACTGCGGTGAACGAGGATGAATGTCTTGAGTCAGAAGCCTCACGACTTCCGCTACAAAGAAATGTTAAGAGTGGACCGTCGATAGTTGTGAATCTGCCACTTCGTGCTTGGTTGATTCGACGTCCTTCAACAGTTGCTGGATGAGTTCCTCGGCCTTTTCATCGTGCGTTCGCGTGTCCGTTGGTAGCGCGACCGGCTTCCGCCATAAGCCTAAAAGCCCTTCCCCGATGGCCGCGATGGCAAAGCCCATTGCGGCCATCGTCAGCGGCACGCGCCACATCAGCATACCCGCGATTTCCTCGGCACTGGCCGCGGGAATATCACTGGTAGTCGGGTTGAGCACAACCGATGTGCGGTGCGTCGTCTGCGAGGCGGCCCACACGCCCGCTAACTGTGCGTACATGTACCCGATGAGCGCCAGCGCCGCCGCCGCCATCGTGCCGTGAACCAGAATGCGATTCTTCGTGCTCATACCACACCTTAGCACCCCTTTTAGAAATTCGGAGTTCGGAATTCGGAATGCGGACAATCCAAATTCCGAACTCCGAATTCCGAATTTCGTAAAATGCCGACTGCTCGAATACCGTTACTGGAGAAGACCATGCTCGTACGGATAACGACTCTTGCGGTGCTGGCCGCCACGGCGATGGCGGGGCGTGCGGACGATTGGCCGCAGTGGATGGGACCGACCCGCGATAACGTGTGGAAGGAAGCGGGGATTCTGGAGAAGTTCCCCGAGAACGGACCGAAGATCGTTTGGCGAACGAAAGTCGCCGGTTCGTACAGTGGCCCGGCGGTGTCCGAGGGCAAGGTTTTCGTCATGGATTACCTGACGAAAGATCAGGTGCCGGAAGGGAACTGGGATCATAAGGAACTCACCGGCCTCGAACGCATTTTCTGCCTCAACGAAGCCGACGGCACAGAGATCTGGAAGCACGAATACCCCGTCAAGTACTCGGTGAGTTACCCGAACGGCCCGCGTTGCACCCCGCTCGTTTACGGCGGCAAAGTCTACACGCTCGGTGCCGAAGGTAACCTCCTGTGCCTCGATACGAAGGGTAAAGTCGTTTGGCAGACGGACCTCAAGGCCACTTACAAGAACGGCTCGCCGCTCTGGGGTTATGCCGCACACCCGCTGATCGACGGCCAGAAACTCATCACGCTCGCGGGTGGCGATGGCACGCACGTCGTCGCACTCGATAAAGACACCGGCAAGGAAATTTGGAAAGCCGAGTCGTCGACCGGCCCCGATGGCGTCGGCTACTGCCCGCCGACGATCATCGACGTCAACGGCGTTCGCCAACTGATTTTGCTCAAGCCACGCGCCTTCACCGCGATCGACCCCGAAACTGGCAAGCGCCTCTGGACGCAGCCGTACACCGCCGACAACGGCAGTATCATCATGTCGCCAATCGTCTCCGGCGAGTATCTGTTCGGCGGCGGCTGGAACAACAAGAACATGCTCGTGAAGCTGAAGACGACCGATGGTCACCCCGATGCCGAGACCGTGTGGAAGGACAAAAAGGGCCTCGGAATTTCGCCGGTGAACGTGCAGCCGATCCTCGTCGATGGCACGCTTTACGGCTTCGACCAAAGCGGTAAACTGTTCGCGGTCGAAATCCCGAGCGGCAAGCGGCTGTGGGAATCCGAAGATGTCATCGGCAAGTCCGGCAACTCGGAAACCGCGTTCATCGTCAAGAACGGCGACCGCTACTTCTACTTCACCGAACAGGGCGAACTGGTCATCGGCAAAATGTCGCCGAAGGGCTACGAAGCGATCGACCGCGCGACGATTCTGAAGCCCACGCACAAGGTCTTCGGCCGCACCGTCGTTTGGAGTATGCCCGCGTTCGCCAATAAGAAAATGTTCGTCCGCAACGACGAAGAACTGGTCTGCGTCGACCTCGCGAAGTAGTTCGAGGACCATGCTTTTGAACCTCGAAGTCGAACTCCGTTCGCGGCTGATGCAGGTCGAATCGCGAATTCAGGCGGCCTGCGATCGCGCGCATCGGCTGCGTAAGGATGTCGCGCTGATTGCCGTTTCCAAAACGGTGACAGCCGACGTGGCGAAAGTCGTTTCGCGGCTCGGCGTGAAGGATTTCGGCGAAAGTCGCCCGCAAGAGATCTGGAAGAAATCGGCCGCAATCCCGCAGGCGCGCTGGCACCTGATCGGGCACCTCCAACGCAACAAACTCGACAAAACGATCCCGATGGTGTCGCTCGTTCACTCGGTCGACAGCGAGCGCGTGCTGCGCGCACTCAGCGATTTCGGCATGGGTCGCGGCCTGCCCGTGCCGATCTTGCTCGAGATCAATTGTTCGCGGGAAGAATCGAAAGGCGGCATCTCGCCCGACGACGCCGCAACGATGGGTGACATGGCGATGTCACTTCCCGGCGTTCGCTTCGAGGGACTGATGACGATGGCCGCCTACGGCGAGAACCCCGAAGAGTCGCGGCCCACCTTCGTCGAACTCCGACAAATCCGCGACCAACTTCGTACTGCCACCGGGCTGACACTGCCACACCTTTCCATGGGCATGAGCAACGATTTTGAAGTCGCCATCGAAGAAGGCTCAACGTACATCCGCGTCGGTAGCACACTGTTCGGCGGGTTGGAGAATTAGCCGCGACGCGCAGTCTTCGGAGCGGAGCGCGTCCACGTGCGCTTCACCCATTCGCAAATGAGAACAACGTGCTTAGAGCGGCGAAGCCAGAATCGTCAATTGCTCGTGCGTGAGGCGGTACGTCGTCCATTCGTTCATCGGTTTCGCGCCGAGCGATTCGTAGAAGCGGATCGCCGGTTCGTTCCAGTTCAAAACGGCCCATTCGAGCCGCCCGCAATCCCGCTCGCGTGCCCGTTTGACGACTTCCAGAAACAACGCCTTCCCATGCCCCTTCCCGCGACACGACGGGTACACGAAGAGGTCTTCGAGATAGATACCGGGCTTACCGAGGAACGTGGAATAGTTGTGGAAAAACAACGCGAAACCGATCGCTACGCCGTCCTCCTCCGCGAGGAACACCTCGGCATAAGGCCGCGTGCCGAACAGATCCTCGCGCAGTCGATCTTCGTCGAGAACGACTTCGTGCGCGAGCTTTTCGTACTCCGCGAGGGCGCGAATCAGGGTCGCAATCGTCGGTACGTCGGCCGCAGTTGCCGGGCGAATCATGCGGCGTTACTTCCGTTGCGAAAGGTATTCGAGCAGATCGGCCGCCTCTTGTGCGGTGAAGTCCCGCAGTAACCCGGCGGGCATCAGCGAGATTCGCGAGGCGTCGATCGACTCCAGATCGTCCGCTGCCACCGTGATGAGCTTGTTCAGCGCGTCTTTCAATACGATCGCTTTCGCGTCGCGCTTCACGAGTAACCCCGTAAACGCTTGCCCCGACAGCGTGCGAACCAGATACGACTGGTACGGCAGTTCGATTCGCCGCGATGGCTCCAGGATGCTTTCGAGCAGATTTTCGCGGGTGCGGGTTTTGCCGATCTGCGATAAGTCCGCGCCGATTTCGATGCCTTTGCCCTCGATTTTGTGGCAGGTCATGCACTGGCTTTTCGTGGCCGCAAATAGCACCTGCCCGTTGGCCGCATCGCCCTTGAGTGCCAAAATCGCACGCGGTCGTGGGTTCGCACCGAGCGTCTTCGGCTTGCCGTTCGATGGCAAGTAACCTTCAAACAAATCGCGAACGTGCCCAGGCGGTAACGTGGCTACCACGGGCATCAGATCCTTCACTTCGCCCTTCGTGAGCTGCTTTTCGCCGATGTTTCGCGCGAGTGCGAGTGCGTGGATCGGATTCGCGAGCGATTTCGCATACCCGGCTGCCGTGCGTTCGTTCCGCAATGTATCGGCTGGCTCTGTGGTGTGTGGCAACCCGGCGATCCACTTGCGAACGAGCGACAGCCCCGCTTCATCGGGGAGTTCGGCCCCCATGTGTGGCATCCGCCCGGTGCCGAACTTTGCCATGCGGTAGTAGAGAGTGCTGCGGTCGGCGTCGCCGGGCGCGACGATCTTTGCATCGGGCAGGTCGAACGTGCCCCGCACCGGTATCGCGTCGATCAGCTTCTTGTTCAGCAAATCGCCCTCGGCGTGCAGTTCAAATTCGACCACGCCGCCCCCGCCACCGAGCCGATGGCAGTGCCCGCAGTTGGCGTGCAAGTAGGCTTTGGCCCGGTCGTTGACGGGTGCTTTCTCGTCGTGCGGGTTCGTGTGGCGTTTGAGCTTTTTGAGTTCGGCTTCGGTGTAAACTGCGACCGGTTTGTTGTCGTTGCCGACGCGATCCATCAACCCGAACTCGCCGAGCCACGATAGCTGGTTCTTCGTCCCGGCGACGGTCTGAACGGGGCGGTTCAACTGCTCGCGGTTGAAGCCGAGGGCGTATTCGGACCACGTGCTATGGCACTGCATACACTGCACGCGGCTGGCGTACGTCCAGGTTTGGTCGCGGGTGCCACCGGGGTAGCTGTTGTCCTTGACGGTGAACGATTTCTCCGAGCCGTCCGCCGGTACGAGGTCGGCATCGGTTTGGTCGTCGCGCCAGGCGTACGTGTACGCCTGCCAGTTATCGCCGTCGAAGTGCAGAATCTGCGTTTCGAGCCGTTTGTTCGTGGCCGGATTGCCGCGTTCCATCTCGATCGAGATCGTCTTCGCCAGTACGCCATCTTTCGGCAGGTGAATGTGGTACGGTCGCCACGTGACATCGCCGGGCGGCGTTTTCTTGTTCGCGAAATCGGTTACGACCGACGTGCCCGGCAGGCCGACCAGATACTCCGAAGTCGTGTAATCTTGCCACTGATGCGCGATGATCTCGAACGGATACACACCGGTGGCGGGTGTGTTCGCTTTCACCGATGAGAGCAAGCCGCTCTGCGAAATCGTGCGTGGGAACTTCGTGCGATCCTGTGCCGCAACGGGGTTCTTCTCGAAGGTGAAGATCGTTCCCGCGTCGTAGTCCACGGCGTAAATTTCGCCCGCGTTGTCTTCGCCGAACGCCACGATACGGATGCTGGCGGCGACGATGTCGTCGTAGGCCGTCACTTCGCCATTCTTGACGGTTGCGGCCCAGATTCGCCGCGTCATCCAGTCGCCGAAGATGTACTTGCCCGCGAGTTCGGGATGCTTTTTGCCGTGATACACATAGCCGCCGGTGATGCTGCCTGCCACGGCGTGCGATAGTTCGATCGCGGGTGGGCGGATCGGCGTCGGCCCGATTTTCACGTCGCTGTAGACCGATTTGCTTGCCTCGACGATACTCCAGCCGGAGTTGCCGCCCTTTTCGACTTTGTGAATCATCTCCCACGATTCCCAGCCGACATCGCCGACCCACAGGTCGTTCGTGGCGCGGTCGAAGCTCATTCGCCACGGGTTGCGGAAGCCGTACGCCCAGATTTCGCCGCGGATCGGCTTGCCGTTGTGCGACTGCCCGACGAACGGGTTATCCTTGGGGATCGCGTAGTTCAGACCGGCGTCTTTGCGGTTGACGTCGATTCGCAGAATCGACGCGAGCAAGTCCGAGACATCCTGGCCCGTCTTACGCGGGTCTGGCGGGCTGGGCACTTCGCCGTCGCCGGTGGAGATGTACAGGTAGCCCTCGTTGCCGAAGTGCAAGTCGCCGCCGTTGTGCCCGCCTTGCAGATACGTGAACAGCAACTCTTCGCTCTTGAAATCGATGCGGTACGGCTTCGCATCGGGCAAATGGAATCGCGAGACGCGCGTGCCGTTGTCCAGGTTCGGCGACTTCTTCGATTTGAGCGTGTAACAGACGAAACACTGGCGATTCTTGACGAAGTCCGGGTGAAACACGAAGCCGTACACCGATTCGACTTCGTCCGCACCCGGCGTGGGCTTGAAGTCTTGCACTTCCTTTTTGAAGTCGATCAATAACTCGGCGGTTGCGTCGGGGGAGTTCTCGAAACTCCAAAGCTTGCCGTCCTGTTCGCCGACGCACAACCGGTTCGTGCCGGGCATGTTGACGAGCAAGAGCGGGTGGTTGAATTTCAATTTGGGGAACGGGTTGACGCTCTTGAACGGCGGTGCCGCTTCGGGGCTGCCCGTGATTTTGGAAGTCGTCCACGGCAGACGTTTCGGGGCGTCCTTCGGCTTCGGGGCCTCCTCCGCCAACGCGAAGAAGCCCACTGCCGAGACGATCGCCACCAAAACCACAGCGATGCGGATACGCAACATCATAAGAAACGCCTGCGATGGGAGAGTTGCCGACAGTTGAGGTTGAGTTTAGTCGGAGAAGTGGCCGAATGCGAGTCGTTTTTTCGGAGTGGCTCGAACCGATACGGATCGCGCGTTTGATGGACTCCCTTGATTATTCATAAGTCGTGGGCGATGTGCATTTCGTGCAAGCATTTCCCTGTTTGGCTGGGATGCGGATGGATAGTGGTTTCTCGATGACACTCCCACCGGGACAAGCCCGGTGGCTCGTAAGTCCCTGGTAAAACGAGCCACCGGGCTTGTCCCGGTGGGGGTTTCGGCGACATTCCAAACGCGAACCTCCCACACGAATTCCCGCAGTCAAAAAATCGGAGGCGATTCGACGTAAGTCGGGGTTCGCGACGTGCGTAAAGTGACCCAAAAGTGTCTCCAAATGACATAGAAATGTCGCGCTCGGTCGATTTTGTGTCGTGCTCGGTCGATTTTGTGTCGCGGTCGGTCGATTTTTGGTCGGTACTTTTGCCGAGTGCCGAATCGATGGTACTCGACGTAACCCACGATTTGGGTTCGTGATACGGGAAAACAGCCGCCATCAGATCAGTCATTTGCGATCAAAAACGGATATTTTGAGACCGAAAAAATGGCAAAAACACGGTTTTGGAGCGTTCGCAATTGTGACTTACGTCGATTCTGAACGCATATAATTCGTCGGTAACTCGCCTTTTCGCGTATACAAGGATGTCCCATGAGACGGTATGCACGCTTGCCGTTGGCCGTCGTGTGCCTGGCGATTGGCGGGTTCATCGGCACCGTCGTTCACGATCGCCTGCTCGGCCAAGCGGCGTTACCGCTGATGCCACGCGAACTCACTTCGTACCGCGATGTCGTCAAACTCGTCGTTCCCGCCGTGGTTAGCATCGAAGCCAAAACTAGCAATCGCAAGGCGAATACCGACCCGAACCTCGGCTTCGGCTCCGGCGTCATCATCGACGCGGCGGGCGTGATCCTGACGAACTTCCACGTGGTCGAAGGGGCGGATACGCTCGAAGTGCAGCTTTCCGATGGCCGCAAGTTCCTCGCAACCGACGTCCGCCGCGACACGAAGACCGACCTCGCGATCTTCCGCATTCAGACGGGTGCGCCACTGCCGTTCCTCGAATTCGGCGACAGCGACGCAATGGAAGTCGGCGACCGCGTGTTGGCCGTCGGCGCGCCGTTTGGCCTGACGGGAAGCGTGTCGCATGGCATCGTCAGCGCGAAGGCCCGCCACGGTTTGAAGCTGAATCAGTACGAGGATTTCCTGCAAACCGATGCCCCGATCAACCCCGGTAACAGCGGTGGGCCACTGGTGAGCCTAGAAGGCAAGATCATTGGGATCAATGCGGCGATCAAAACGCGCAGCGGCGGCTCGAATGGTGTCGGCCTGGCGATCAGCAGCAACCTCGCCAAGGATGTCAGCCAGCAGTTGCTGAACGGCGGCGTGGTACGGCGTGGCTACCTCGGAACCAGCATCCGCGACATCGACGCCGATTTGGCCAAACGGCTGAGCGTGCCGGCAGGCGGTGGCGTGCTCATCACGAAGGTTTACGATAAAACCCCGGCCGCGAAGGCCGGGCTGAAAGCGGGTGACGCCATCACGAGCATCGGCGGCATGGCGGTGAAGGAAAGCGATGCCTTACCGCGAATCGTGGCGAAATTGCCGTTAAACAAGCCCGTCGAGGTGATCTATGTTCGCGATGGCAAGACGTTCGCCCAAAAGGTAACGATCGAGGAACAACCGCAGGAATACGGTGCCGCCGAGCCAAAACCGACGCCCATCGTGCCGCGTGGGAATCGTGCCGGAATCGAAGTCGCCGGAACGACCGTAACCGATCTGACGCCAGAGTTGGCCACCCAACTCGGTTACCCGAAGGAATCGCGCGGCGCACTCGTTACCAGCATCGATCGCAACGGCCCCGCCGCGATGGCGGGCCTGATGCGTGGCGTTTTGATCGTGAAAGTAGACAAGGTCGCCATCGGCAGCGCGAAGGATTTCGCCGAAGCGACCGCAAAAGCGTCGAAAGAAAAAGGGGCCTTGGTGCAGGTCGTGTTACCCACCGGCGAGACCGAATTCATCGTGTTAAAGTAAACGGAACCCGTAGGACAACTAGGCGGTTTCCAGTTGGGCTTCGCGAAGTTGGCTCGATTTGGTACGTTTCTGCACGAGACACGAAAACAGGTTGGATCATGGCGAAGGCAGGTAAGTCGGACAAAGCGAACGCGGAGGGGATCGTCAACATCTGCCGCAACCGGCGGGCCACGTACGAATACGAGATTTCCGACACCATCGAGTGCGGTCTCGTACTCGTCGGCACCGAGGTGAAGAGCCTGCGTGCGGGTCATGCGATTCTCGACGATGCGTATGCGCGGATCGTCAAAGACGAACTTTGGCTGATGGGCTGCGAAATACCCGAATATACCTTCGGGAACCGCCTGAATCACGTGCCGAAGCGGATGCGGAAGTTACTCATTCGTCGCCGCGAGATCGGGAAATTCGCCGAGAAAGCGTTCGACAAAGGCTACACGCTGATCCCACTGCGGATGTACTTCAAAGGCGGGCTGGCGAAGATCGAGATCGGCGTGGCACGCGGGAAGCAAGATCACGACAAACGGCACTCGTTGAAGAGTGCCGAGGCGAAGCGGGAGATCGATCGAGGAATGTCTCGCAGGGATCGCTGAACGGCGGTTTTTGCCATGGAGGGCGACGGTGCGACTCATCGCGTTAGTCGAATCCCCGGAACACGTTTGCTGCCGGTATCGGTTGGAGTCGTTTCGCGCGCACCTCGAAGCCTCTGGTCATACACTCGAACTTCGCACACTGCCACGGGGGCTGTTTTCGCGCGTGTCGCTGTTTCGCGAACTCCGCACCTCCGATGTCGTCGTCCTCCAACGGAAACTCCTTCCCCGCATTCAACTCACGATGCTGCGGCGATATGCCCGGCGGATCGTGTTCGATTACGACGATGCCGTCTGGCACCGCGATTCCTACGACGTGAAAGGCTTGCACAGTTACCGTCGCATCCGCCGGTTCGCCCGCACGGTGCAATCGTCCGATGTCGTGGTTGCCGGCAATTCGTTCCTCGCGGCCGAAGCGGCGCGATATTCCAAGCACACGCGCGTGATGGTCATCCCGACGTGCGTCGATCCCTCCGAGTACCCGATTGCCACGCACACGCCGCGACGCAGCCCCGGATTGAACCTCGTTTGGGTCGGTTCGTCGAGTACGTTACAAGGGCTGGAACGCATTCGGCCGATTCTGGAATCGATCGGTCGGAACGTGCCCGGTAGCCGATTGAAGCTCGTTTGCGATCGATTCGTCGGTTTCGCGAACTTGCCCGTCGATCCGATCCCGTGGTGTGCAGCCACCGAAGCACGCGAAATTGCTACTGCCGACGTCGGCATCGCCTGGATGCCCGACGACCCGTGGAGCCGCGGCAAATGCGGGCTGAAGGTGTTGCAGTATCATGCCGCCGGTCTGCCCGTGATCGCGAACCCGGTGGGCGTGCATACCGAGTTCGTGACGCACGGCCAAAACGGTTTCACGGCGAATACCCCCGACGAATGGCTGACGGCGGCACGTGCGCTTGCGGATGTGAATCTGCGGCGAACGCTCGGCCACGCGGGTCGTGCGCAACTCGAAGAACGCTATTCGGTTGCAGCGGGTGCGAGGCATTGGGTCGAACTCCTCCACGAATTCGCAGACCCGGCAGCCGGGCGGCGAACTGGCTGAGGAACCGTTCGATGCTGAGTCACGTATCGCGAAAAATCGGTTTGAGCAGTCAGTTTGCGATCAACGCGCACACGCCGCACATCGAGCGCATCGGCGCGTACGTTTGGCACATCCTCCCCGCTGGCATCACCTGTTTCGGCCGCGATGGTCTCGCAATCGAGAAGTGGCTCGCCAGTAGCAAAACGCATTCGGTGAAAAGCGGTACGCAACGGACGATTTGCCGCGTGGTTCTACCGGCGGGTGCGGTCGTCATCAAACAGTGCCGCATCAACACCCCACGGGCTTGGGCGCGGGAAATCCTTCGCCCGGCCAAGGCGCGGCTCGAATTCGAGAACGCGATGGCACTTCGCGAACTCGGGTTACCCGCCGCCGAACCGCTCGCGTGGGGCAGCCGCCATTCGCGGCTTCCCGGCGAAAGCATCTTGATTTCCCGCAGTATCGACGCCGGTCACCCGCTCGATCGCTTCCTCGAAACAACGCCGTTGCGGTCGGCGTACCGGCAACGCATCGCGGTCGAACTCGGCAAACTGCTCGCGAACATGCACGATGCGGGCGTCGCGCACCCCGACCCGCACCCTGGGAACCTGCTCGTCGAAATCGCTGGCGGAGTGCCGCTGTTCACCATGCTCGATGTCCACGCGGTCCGCTTCGGTGCGCCGCTGACTGTTCGCGAACGCATCGATAACCTCGTACTGTTTGGCCGTTGGTTCCAACTCCGTGCGACGCGCGCCGACCGCTTGCGGTTCTGGCAAGCGTACCGCGACACGGCCACTGCGGGTGTGGCGATCCCGCGCATTCTTGCGGTCGAAGTCGAACGATGTACGTCGGTCTCGAACCAGCGATTCTGGAATGGCCGGTTCGCACGCTACTGCCGCACGAATCGCCTGTTCAAACGCCAAAAAGGGCACCGCACGGCGGGTCATGCGGTCCGCGATCTGGAACCGGCATTGTTCGAGCGGCTGATCGCCGACCCCGATTATCCCTTCCGCGAAGCGAACGTCGTCGTGCGCAAGGACTCGCGCAGTTCGACCGTCATCGAGTGGACCGTTGCCACGAAAGACGGCCCGCGAACTTGGATCTACAAGCGATTCCGCGTGAAATCCGTACTCGCATTGCTCAAGAACCGCCTGCGTGCCTCCCCGGCGATGCGTTCGTGGTTGTACGGTCAAAACCTGCTCGAACGCTGGCTGCCGACGGCTCGCCCGCTCTGCGTCATCGAACGCAAACGATACGGTGGCAGCGCGGAAGGATACTTGCTGTTCGAGAAAGTGCCCGATGCACTCGACCTCGTCGAAGCCGTGGCCCGCCTGCCGAATTTCGATGCGCGGTTGCAGTTTCCGATTAAGTCGGCCTGGGCATTCGCACTTGGGCGGTTGGTGCGAACATTGCACGATCGCCAGGTATCGCACCGCGACCTGAAAGCGCCGAACATCTTGCTGCAAAACGCCCGTTCGCGGCCACTGGACGCGGTGCCGGTGCTGATCGACCTCGTCGGCGTGGTTCCGGGCCGCAAAGTACCACGGACCGTGCGGGTACGCGATTTGGCACGCCTCAACGCGAGTTTCATCGGCAATCCACTCGTGACGCGGACGGATCGTTTGCGGGTTCTGCGTGCGTACCAAGGTTGGGCGCTTTACGGGAAAGCGGAGTGGAAAGCAGTTTGGCGAGCGATTGAAATTGCGACGAGCGCTAAGCGTGAGAAGAACGCGAAGAGCGGTAGGCCGCTGTCGTGAGTCGCATTCGCACAACTGATGGATTCCGGACATCCGGCTGAAGTTGCCGAGGCGCAGGAACCGATGTTTTGAGTGTCGGCTTCGACCGATGGCGATGAGTTTCGGACACCAGGAGACGGCCGGCATGACGCCCGCACACACACGGCGACCGAAACTGGCGGCGATGCTTGCCGCCACTGGTTGGCTCGGCTTTGCCGCGGCTGGCTGCGAGTCGATCCGCGGTGGGGCCGTCGTCCCGAACCCCGACCCGGCCGTGGCTGCGAATCCTGCACCGCAGCAAGTCAAACGGCCCGCGAAACACTGGCTCCGCGTCTCGCAGTACGTCATGTACTCCGATACGCCACTCGACGCGAACGACACGCTCTTCCGCGAAATTGCCGAACTCCCCGACCGCATTCAAGCCGAACTGCACCTGCCCACGGGCGAATCGCTGGTGCAGGTCTTCCTGTTCGATACGCAAGAGAAATACGAAGCGTATATGGCGGGGCGTTACCCGCGGTTGCCGAGCCGTCGGGCGTACTTTATCTCCGAGCCACGTGGCTCCGGCGGCGACGATTTGCTCGTTTACACTTTCATGGGCGACCACCTTCGCGTCGACCTGCGCCACGAATTGACGCACGCCACACTCCACGGCGTGCTGAAGGGCGTGCCCCTGTGGCTGGATGAAGGTTTGGCGGGGTTCTTCGAGTTGCCGCCGAACCAAGATGGCGTGAACCCGACGCACCTCGACACATTGCGTCGCGGGCCGTTTCAGCCCGATTTGGCACGGCTCGAAAAGCTCGGCCAAGTGCGGCAAATGGAAAAGCCCGAGTATCGCGAAGCGTGGGCCTGGGTCCACCTGATGTTGCGCGGGAACCCCGCCGCAAAAACGATCCTGCTCGACTACGTGCAAGCACTGCGAACCAACCCGAACCCCGGCCTGCTACTGCCGCAGTTAAAAACCGCGCTCACCGACCCGAACGCGATCCTCGCCGATCACCTCTCGAAGACCGAGTTCCCCACCGTCGCCGCTCGCGGCAAGCCGCCGCAGTAAGCGTTGCGACTCCGTTCGCTCAGCAATTCATCGACAGCATCGGCTCGACGGTCTACCATGTGGACTACGGGTACTTGCCCACTGCGATAGTCCGGAGTGCGAGCGATGTCGAGCGAGAAGGCCAACGAACCGTGGTACCAGGATGGCTTGCGGTTCACCTGTACGCAGTGCGGCCACTGTTGCACCGGCGAGCCAGGTTACGTTTGGGTGAACGAAGAGGAAATTCGCGCACTCGCGAAGTTCCGCAAGGAACCCGAACGCGAATTCGTGCCACTTTACACGAAGAAAGCGAACGGCAAAGTCACGCTGAAGGAGAAAGCGAACGGCGATTGCGTTTTCTTCGAGGCGGGCAAAGGCTGTACCGTGTACTCCGTTCGCCCGCGGCAGTGCCGCACTTGGCCCTTCTGGGAAAGCAATTTGAAGAACCCCGACAAGTGGGAACAGACCGAAGGCATCTGCCCCGGTTCCGGCCAAGGCGAGTTGATTACCGTCGAAGAGATCGTGAAGCGGATGAAGGTCATTAAGATGTAATCATGATGTCGCCCGAACTGCGGAGCCGTGTGGAGGAAGTGTATCGGCGGGTCGATGCCGCCGTGGCGGAGGCAGGTCCGCGTTGCGATTCGTCGGGTCGCTGTTGTCGCTTCCACGAATACGACCACACGTTGTTTATCAGCCAATTTGAAGCCGAGATTCTGCTGCTAACGGCCCCGGCGTACGCGAAGCCAGTGACTGGCGAGTTCTGCCCGTTTCAGGTCAACAACATCTGCACGGCACGGGCCGAACGCCCGCTCGGTTGTCGGATTTACTTCTGCGATCCCGCCTACGAACCGCGACAGTTCGACATCACTGAAGACGCGATTCGTTCGTTAAAAGCGCTCGCCGACGAATATGAAACGGGTTGGCAGTACGCGCCGTTGCACCATTTCCTGAACGCTGCCGAGCGCGAAACGACACCAACGGCAAGCGATAGCCGCATCGCGTTGCCGTTGGTGACGGGTTAAGGTGATTTCGTTTCGAGGATCTCTACCTTGTGAACCGTCAGCCGATTTCCTTCGCCGACGGTCTGACTGCTGATTTGCATGTCGAGCTTGATTCCTGCCGGGGCGACGAAGTCGAGCGTCGCCGTTTTCCACTTCCCACCTGTACTCGTGAGAGCGATCTCATTTATGGGTGTATAGGTCCCACCCGGCTTACGAACGCTGACACGACCGACGGCATCGTTCTGTGTGAGATACTCCACCCGTACGCGGTACGTTCTACTCGGTATCAAATCGCCGAGATCGCGAACGTGAATTTGGGCACTGATTTCGTCGTTGAGGTTCGTGATACCGAACCCGACTTTCCCGTCCATTTCTTCGGCCGAGAACTCCGCGATCGAGGCGGATTTCCAACAATTGGCACCGATTCCCGTCGGGAGATTCGGTCGACTATCGCCGGTGAAATTCGAATCGGCGAAGTGAAACTTGGCCGGCTTCATGGTGCCGAAGTCTGCTGCGTACACGATCGACCCATCGGCAGAAGTGGGTTTCGGATCTTCCCCCACTTCCGCGACCGTCAAATTCTTGATCCACGCCCAGAGACCCATCGTATTGATGTTGTGGAACTCGAAGAAGCCACCTTTAGACCCTTTCAGGTCGACGTCGAACGTTTTCGTCACCCACTGACCGTCGGTCGCAGACAGTTTCGCGACATCCCACGCCATTACGTTTCCCGGTCGTTGCGGTTTGAATCGGAGGAGAACGTTCTCGTTTCCGGTCTCAGTACGATAGGTAAGCGTGAGAAGACATTTTCCCGAAGTCGTATCGAATTGCGGCGCGAAGAGCATCATCGAACCCTCTCCGCTCGCAGTCCGGAAGCCAATCGCCGGTTCCTCGTCGAGCTTCTCGACCGACCATTCTCCCTCGGACAGTCGATACGTGCTGCCAGTCCATTGCGGCGGTTGCGAACCCGTCTTCGATACGACCGTCCAATTGCGATTCTTTGGGTTGGCTTCGTCGACGACGAGTTTGCCGCGTTCGCGATACAGTGGATACTTGGTGAAGTCCGGTGCCAGTAATATCTGTACTGCGGGCTTCGGTGACGCGGGTGGCGCAACCGTTTCGGTCACCTTCAGATTTTTCACCCACGCCCAGAGACCTTTTGTGTTCACGTTATGGAATTCAAAGAAGCCGCTCTTCGTTCCCTTCAGATCGACGTCGAGCGTCGTGGTTACCCACTTGCCGTCGGTGGCAGCTAACTTGGCGATGTTCCAATCTTGAACCTGGTCGATCACGAGCGGGGAAAATTTGAGAGAGATGTTGGGGTTATTCCCTTCCGTTCGGTACGTGAAAGTGAGGCGACACTTCCCCGACAGAGTCGCAAAGGGAGGGGTGAAGAGCATCATCGACCCGACGCCACTTGCGGTTCGGAAACCGATGGCCGGTTCGTTCTCGATCTTCTCGATGGACCACTCCACCTCGGACATCGTACTCCAGGTACGTGCGGTCCATTTCGGCGGTGGCGTACCCGTCATCGATACGACCGTCCACGTGCGCAGTTTCGGATTGTTCTCCGCAGCGACGAGTTTGCCGCGCTCGCTGAACAGTGGGTATTGCGAGAAGTCCGGTGCCAGTAGGATACGTTCCACAGGCTTCGACAAAGCGAGATCGTTCGGATCGAATATTTCCAGGGCACCGATCGATACCGCTTTCTCCGCTCCCACGTTATCGGAACCGACGACGATACGGATCGGAACGCCCTCGGGTCGCGTCCAAGAGAATTCTTCCGCACTCCATCGGCCTGCCGTATCGGCCAGTGCTTGTCGCTTGATCGTTTTGTGTTGTGGATCTTTTACGTCGAAGTAACCGGTGTTGCCGGGCGTGGTTCGGTAGGCCACGCGGAACCGGTATTCCTTGCCGTCGGCGAGAGGGCATTCGCATCCTCGTTCGATGTCGAAACTGAGCTGCGCGGCTGATGCGTGAGTAAGGTTCGTTACGGTCAGTCCCGCGACATCGTCGAGAATTTCAGCTCGGAAAGCGGCGTCCGCGTCGGGCTTCCAACATTCGAGCGCGATGCCTTTCGGCAGGCCGAGCGATGGCTGATTCGCCAGCATTTCTTTCCATGTGATTGCAAATTTTGGAACGGCGACTGCATCGAATCGGAAGAGCGGTTTTTGGACGAGAACGCGAATCGGCACAGTTACCGGAGTTACGAATTTCGGAGCGGATTTCGCTGTCGGTATCGGGTTCGATTTCGGTATGGCTTTGTTAGGTTCGATCGGCGTCACGGGGGAACTGTTCGCGACGACAGTCGTTCCATTGGTGTTCGGTAAGGACGTAGGAAGCACGGCATATGCAACGATGCCCGCCGCCACTACGACGAGTGCCGCTGCACCGCCCCACAAGGCCCACGGCTTCTTTTTATCGTTCCCGATTCGCGTACCGTTGAGACGCCGCGTACCCGAGGCGGCGATTTCATTCAACGTATTCTGGAGCTTCCCCGAACTGCCGAGGTCGGTGTTACTCAGCCCCATCATCACGCGGCCCGCGCCGTGTTCTGGCAGCCAGTTCGCGAGTGCCGAAATCACTTCCGCAGGCGTCTGGTAGCGGCGTTCGGGCTTCTTTTGCAGCATCTTCCCGACGACTTCCGCCAGCCCGTTCGGTAGCGTCCGGTCGAAAGTCATCAGTGAAGGCGCGTCTTTGAGTTGGTGTTGAAGCAGCTTTTGCGTCGTGTTGCCGCTGAACGGCGACTTCCCCGTGATGAGCGTGAACAGCGTGGCACCGAGGTTGTAAATATCGCTGCGAATGTCGATGTTCGGCGCGTTCATCGCCTGTTCCGGCGAGATGAAGTCCGCCGTACCGACGACGGCACCTTTATCGAGCATTTCCGTGAGTTTATCGGATTCGTCGGTGAACGAGCGAGCGAGGCCCATGTCGAGGATTTTGATCGTGCCGTCTTTCGCGAGCATCAGGTTCGCCGGCTTGATGTCGCGGTGGATGAAGCCTTTTTCGTAGGCATGTTGTAACCCCGCTGCCGCCTGCGCGATGTACTCCACCGCCCGCGATGGCGTGATCGGACCGCCGCTCGTCAGGATCTGTTCGAGCGTTTGCCCCTCGACGTACTCCATTGCCAGATAGTGAATGTCCGCGTGCTTGCCGACGTCGTGCATTCGCACGATGTTCGGGTGATCGAGCGCCGCCGCCGCACGTGCCTCGCGTTGGAACCGCTCGACCGTTAGTTTTGAGTTTGCGTCTTTCTTCGCGAGCGTTAAAACCTTCAGCGCCACTAACCGGCGGAGCGTTTCGTGTTCCGCTAAATAGACCGCACCCATGCCACCCTGGCCGATCTGCTCTTTCACCACGTACGGCCCGAGCTTGAAGCCGCGGTAGCGACCAGTAAGCAACAGTTTCGCTTGAAATCGAGTCAGCAAGCCGCTTTTCACGAGCGCGGCCGCCGACTGAACCGCATCGGTCGGCAGGTCGGGGTATTCCCGCAAATGCGTGTCGAACAGTTCGGCGCGAACGATGCCGCTCTTGCGGACGAGTTCGAGCAAGTCGTTAGTCGATGAAGGTGCAATCATGATGGCGAGCGTACCGAGTGAGAGTGGACACGGCTTGCGAAATTGTTGTTAAGTATAGTTCACAAATGAATCGATATCGTCGGGAAATGTGCAACCGGATCATAATGATAGAACGATTCTATCGCAGGGGCGCAAATGTTAGGCGAGGAATGAACGATCGACGACGATCCGGATTTGTGCTGATACCGTTATTGTCCCCAACGCTCGAACAAGCGATGTTCGACGCCGAATTGATCGCAGACCCGGCCGACGACGAAATCGACCATGTCTTGCACGGTTTGTGGGCGTGTGTAGTAAGCGGGCATCGCCGGCATCACGACCGCACCGGCTTCGGCGACGGCAACCAGATTTTTGAGTGAAATCAGCCCGAGTGGCGTTTCCCGGGGCACCAGCACGAGCTTGCGGCGTTCCTTCAAATGCACGTCGGCGGCACGGTGAATGAGATTCTCCGACACGCCGTGTGCGATCGAAGCCACCGTGCCCATACTGCACGGGCAAACGACCATGCCGCCCGTGAGGAACGACCCGCTCGCGATGCCCGCCTGGAAGTTTCGGAAATGATGGTAGCGAATCCGCGACAGGTCGAGTTCCGACGCAACGGGGCCGAGGAACGAACGCGGATCGAACGCAGTGGGTTCGAGCGAGATCGGACGGCCGATCTCGCGGTCGAACACTTCCACCGCCGCCGGGCTGATCGTCAGGTGAACCGTACGGCCCGCTCGCAGGAACTGTTCCAGCAGCCGAACCGCATACGGCGACCCGCTCGCCCCGGTCACCGCCAACACCAGATCGTGAATTGCCATACGTTCGCCACATGAAGGTGAGGTTATCTATCCACTACTGTAGTCAAGCATGATAGAATCATCTCAACTCACGGAGCACAGAATGACAATCGAAGGCACGGTCATCAACGGCGTCATCGTACTCGACGGCAGCCCGCAACTCCCCGAGGGAAAGCGTGTGATCGTGGACCTGGAGGGCGACGACTTTGGGCCACCACCACCATCTACGGAAACCTACGCGGAACACATTGCAAGTCTGAGGCAGTCGTTGGCGGACATTGATGCCGGAATAAAGGGCATACCGCTCGATGAGGCGATGGAAAAAATCGCGATCGAGTTCAATCTGCCGAATCATTTCAGGCGAAATTAACTTGGCTCGTACCATCGATCTTCTACCGAAAGCGTTTGCAGACATTCAAAAAAATGTTGGCGGACTTTCGCGTCATGTTTCTGCGATGGCTGCGGCCCGATGGCATGACGCCATATATTCCGCTATTATGACCTTGTCGCAAAACGCGGAGCAATGGCCTGAAGCGGACGAAGCTGTCGAGCTGGGCCGAAATGTGCGCTGCCGACTATTCGGTCGCGGGAGACACATGTACCGCATCTTGTTCACGATCGACGACCAAACGGTGAACGTACTTCGCATCCGTCACGCGGCACAAAATTCCTAACTGAAGATGACTTTTAACCTGGAGAACCCGTTGGTGATTCCGCACACCAACGGCACTCCAATGAGTTATCGTTTTGCTTGGGCCAAGTCGGTCAGGTAGGCTACCAAGCCGCGATGCAGCGAGCGATAGGCATCGTCGTCGCCGGCGGATGCGGGGCCGAAGGTGAGTTTGAACTTAGTCATGTGCTTCGTCAGTTCGCCGACGCCTGCGCCGATGGCGTGCCAGTTTCCAACGAGCAGGCCATTCGATGCGGGGTCTTTGAGCAACTTCACCGCCGATTCGAGCGATTTGAGGAAGCCGCAACCGCCCTTCTCTTCCTCGGCGGTCGGGTGCATTCCGTGCAGCTTTTTCAGGTTCGCACTGAAGCGATCGAGTAGAAATGGATCAATCTTTTTACCCGCTTTCACCTGGCCGACGACCGCTTCAAAATCGCGTTCGATTAAGTTGCGAAGTGCTTCAAATTCGGTCGTTTGTAGGCCGACGGGGAAGGTCAGCGAATCGTCGCGAAAGAAGTTGAGGACATCGGCGGCGGCCCCGCCTTGGAAAACCGCCTTCGACAACAGTTCGGGTGGGAAGAATGGCGCGTTGGCTTTCACGCCTTTGGCTTCGAGTTCTTGAATCGCTTTGAGCGTCTGATTGAGCGCCAATCCGCTTAAAATGTCGCCTTCAGACACAGCTGCGAGCGCGATGCGGACCGTTTCCGATACCTTGGCGAGTTGTTCTTTCGGCACGACCTTTGCGCCGCGTTCGTTCGCCCATGCATCGAACTGCTGTTGCTGCAATTGGAGGTCGTTACGATTCGCGCGTTGGGCCTGTTGCAGTGCGAGTTGTGTGCGATCGTTGAGCGGTCCACCGAAACCGCCAGATGAGCCGTACATATAGGCAGGGCTGAACGCACTGTACAGCGGTGGCGTGATCGCTAAAGCCTGATAGCCATAAATGTTACGGTAATAGGTCTGGCGGAACGGTGCGCCGTTGATAATGAGTGGGGAACTACTGACATAACCGAAGGAACGGCTGTAGAAACCGTAGGTTTGGAAGCCGGGAGGGCCGGGGCGGTAGAACGAGTTTTGGGCACTCGCTCGAGGGCCGTCGATGCCCAAAAACAAGGCTCCCGAAGCGAACGCGACGGCGATGATTTTCACGAACGGCCGCATGATTTCCCCTTGTAAAGTGCGATAACTCGGGCGGCGTCTTGCTCTACATCCTCATTATTCGCGATTGGTGTGTCGAATGACAAGCAAATCCCCGACTTCTCAGATATTCGTCACAAGTCGCGATGGATTTTGCGGAAGGGAAAGTGCGTCCGCGGGTGCCGAAACTTGGGTTCCAGCGTGGATTGCACCCGTCGAAATCGGACGTAAATCGTTGGTGTGTTAGGTTGATTCCGAAATCGGGAATGATTCCAGGGATGGGTGGCACTACAGCGCGGGTCATCTGTTGTGGTTCACTTGAGGCAAAGTAACCGTTCACGGGATCGATTGCATTTCCAACAATCAGAGCCGTAGGTCGCGGCCGAAGAGGTTTTGCGATGAGGCCCGACGAACGCCAACGACAACATCCCTTATGGTTTTTATGTTCCGCGCGATAGCACTGTCGGGCCTCCCAAAGCCTCCGGCCCGACCTACAAAACTGGTCCGTTCGATTAGCCGACGTAGACGCCGTCGCTGATCGGGCTGAAGCCGAACGGTTCGTAGATGATGCCGTTGCCGGGGTCGCCGCCGCTCCAACTGCCGGTTGCCGCGCGATAGACTTTGACCGCCGCCGGTACGCGCTCGCCACTGCCGACGATGAGATCGAGCTTGCCGTCGCCATCGACGTCGCTGATCGAAGGTCGCACACCGCCACGTTCGCTGGCCCCGTAGGCGAAGAAGTTCGCGAGCGGTTGAGCTTTGGCCAATGCAACGCTTGCCATCAGGCTGGCCCCGCTGAGTGCAAAGACGCGCGGGCCGCCACCCGGACCGGCCCCGAACACGAGGTCGGCGTGGCCATCGCCCGTGATGTCTCCGGCGGCCACGTACACGCCGTTTCGCAAGTTCGACACGTCCGATCCATCGAACGCGAAGAAATCGCTGACGAGCCGCGTCGGGTTGCCGTTACTCACCGTGCTGCCGTTGAAGATCGCTACGCGCGGCCCGCCGCCGAACCCCGCGGCCACCACGATGTCATCGCGGCCGTCGCCGTTAATATCGGCTGCGGCTACGCGGGCACCCCCACGGAAGTTCGCATCGTCGATGCCGAAGAAGTTCGCCATCGTGCGAACCTGTCCACCGGACAAATCGAACACGGTCACGCGACCGCCACCGCCTTGATCGGGGCTGACGACGACTTCATCGCGGCCATCGCCTTGCAGGTCTGCAAGTGCGACGAACAACCCGCCTTTATAACTTTGCTCGAAGGCCGAGAATGAGGCAACGATGTCCGCACCGGTTTTGCCGTCGATGGCCCGAATCCGCGAGCCGCCCGTTGGCCCGGTTACATAAACCGCGTCGGGTGTACCGTCGCCATTCACATCGCCGATGACCGAACGCACGGTGCCGGAGAAATCGGAGAACGGTCGGATCGCACCGCCCACGGGGGTCGAACCGCCGAGGGTATCGAGCTTGAATAGCTGCGCGGAACCGCCATTCACGCCACTCAGGCTCACGAGGTCGTTCGTAAGCGTGACGGGGATTCCCCCGAATGGCGAGGAGGTAAAGATCGGCGGCACGCTCGGTGGAACGACCGGAACCGATGGTGGCACCACGGGGACACTCGGCGGTACGAGTGGCGGCGAAACCGGAATCGTCGGCGGCGTGACGGGGACGATGGGTGGCGTGACGGGAACGGCGGGCGTGATGCCTGCGGTCGATGTCACGCTCCAACCGATGTCGGTGAGTGCGGCGTAATCGAGGCTCGTGTACCCGTAGCGCGTGTTGCTCACCAAGGTCGGCTGCATCGAGGTTTGTTGGCCATTCGACAGCGTGCCTTGCGCCCAGTGGGACTGGTCGGGCGACAGGCGCGGGGCCGATCCGCCGTTCGCAGCGATCGATGCCGATCCGGCGAAGCGACCGTTGACGGTGAAGCTGGAGAACTCCGGTGCGGTGCCGAAGCCGAGAACGTGGCCGAGTTCGTGCGTGGCCACGGTGTAAAAATCGACTTGGCCATCGGCGGGCGCGTTCGTGGTAAAGTTCCAATTCGACGTGGTATCGAATGTCAAGCTGCCGCCCCAAAGCGAGTAGCCGGTGGCCTGCCCGCGATGTGCGATGCGATCGAGCCACGCGGAGTCGCCGCCCGCTTGGAATCCGCCCGAACCGCCGACGCCCGCCTCGGACGCCCCCAAGTTCCGACCGCCTGCATAGATGATCAAGGTGCTATCGGGAACGACCAAGTTCGGGATCTCGGCCTGGCCGCCGGTCGAGGGGTTGAAGAACGACGCCGTCCACGTGTTCCCGTTGCTCGCCGAAATGCCTTCGAGCGAGTCGCCGATGCGTCCGACGAGCTCTTTGCCGGCGGTTTCCAACGCCGTACGCCGCGACGCATCGTTGAAGAAGCCATTCGCGTCGAAACGGTAATCGAATAAGAGCGTCAAAGCCGGAACGTCGCGCAGTTCGAGTCGTTCGGCATTTAAGAGAAATCGTGTGGGGCGTGGCATGGGCCGGGTCCGTTGGTTGAGCGAAGCCGATTCGGTATCCTGCCGAATGTGGGGTATCCATTCCGATTGGCGTGCGTCCGCACGGGCGGTGACGGCGCGCCAACGCGAAACCGGGCGCGGGTGCGCCGATGTACGCGGTCGGGTGTGAAGCAGCAGAGGGCCGGTAGATTGCGGCGGATGGGGCAGCCGTTTGGGGGAATCTTCGACTAGCCGAGCGTTGCGATTTCATCGGTCGAACCGATTTCGCGAACTGGCAGAGTCATCGCGGTTGTCACTTCAAAAGTATCTAGAACGAGTTTGCGGGTTGGGGGGAATTGACCGAATTTTTCCCGCTTGGCGACCTGAACTTCGTGGCAGTAGCAAAAGTCTGCGATGGTGGTCGCGATGTCGGCGTCGAACCGCCGATTGATCGAGTTGTATGTTTGCGCTCCCAGCGTATCCCGCACGGATTCGCGCTAGATTTACGTTACAACTGACAACATCGGCACCGATGTTGTGACAGCGGAATTTTGCGGTCGGTGGGAGATGGGCAATCTACGCGGACGACTCACTCGTCGAAACAGTGCGGGTGATGACCTGCGTGCCCGAGCAAACGAACAATTAGTCGCGGCGGCCGAGACGCCGAATCCAGAACGCACAGTTGAGGTAGCCATGCCTTTCGTGAAGATCGCTAAGTGGTTCCGAGACTCCGGCAAGACCGGCTCGAAGTCCCGTACGCCACTCCTCAATTTCGTCACGCTGGAAGACCGTGCCGTTCCGGCGGCGTCGCTCATCGACCGGAACTTTACGCTCTTCGGTTCCGGCGATGGCCCCGCGACGGTTCTCGGGACCAGTCGCGATGGCCGCTATGCGATCTTCTCTTCCAAAGCGAACGACTTGATCTCGGGACAAGCCGACATCCCCGGCACGGAAGACTTGTTCTGGTCGGACTTGCTCACGGGCGAAGTCCGGATCGTCACGAACCTGCCGACGCTGGACACGACCGCTGGTGTCACGAGCTACACCTACGACCGGAAGAGATCGTTCAGCACGGCGTTGCCATTCGGGCCGACGTTCGGACAGGCCGTCATCAGCGCCGACGGGCTGTTCGTCGCCTTCACCACGAAGCTCGGCGCAGGGCAAATCGATGCGCAGTACATTACGAAGTCGATCTCGCCGAATTCGACCGACATCACGAGGACCATCGACCCCGATCGCGGCAACACGACGTTCGACGCCTTCCGTTGGGAAGCCAAGACGGGAACGATTCAGTTAGCCAGCCGTACGTTTGAAAACTCGGCGCAAACCAACGAGGCATTCGGTCGCCGTGCCGATGCGATCAACCCGGCGATCTCGTCCGACGGTTCGGTGGTGACGTTCCTCTCGAACCGCAGCGCCGAAACGGTGCTGCCATTGAGGCCCATTCAAACGCCGGCGATCATCGATCAACGATCGCGGTTAGCCGTCTTCGACAACGGCGATGCCTCACCGGATTTGTTCTTGACCGACATGAGCGGCGTCGACACGCCAGGCGGAGGATCGTTTAAGACGACGGTACTCTCGAAGATCGGCACGGGCTTCATTTCGTACGACACGGTCGCCACGACGACGGTGATCGTGGGTGGCGTGGCCATCACGCGACCGATCCAAGTCGATGTGCAAACGTACACGACGGTCGGCGGATTGTCCCCCAACGGTGCAGTGACCGTCGATACGACGGGGCGTTACCTCAGCGGCGATGGCTTCACCGCCGTTTACACCAGCGACTTGGACCCCTCGCTGCTGAATGCGCGACCATTCCGGGGCGTTGTTACGCCGGTCGATCCGAGCATCCAGTTCACCTATCAATCGAGTAAGACGGCGACCCGACGCCAAGAGGCCTACTGGACGCGCATCGGTGCATCGAGCAGTCCGCAGAATGCAACGCGACTCGTGACGAGTGGCGTGAACAAGAACGGTGCGGGCGACTTCCGCTCGATCGGTGCTAACGGGGGCTTCGCCCAGAACGCGATCATCGCAAAAGACGACCCAGCGACTGTCGTTTTCACTGCGAGCGTCGGGACGACCGATTCCGACAGTCAAATCGTGGCCGGTTTCCTCGGCGACCCCAACCGGCAGGAAATTTACTCGCGGCGGATGACGGGCGAAATCGGTGGGACGGCGACCCTCGTGACGGCCATCAACAAAACGACCAGCGGCGCAGGGAACGGCGCGCTGCCGATCAACAACGCTCTGCTCAACACCGTAGACCCGCAGTCGTACCAGGTCACGCCCGGCGGCGATTCCGTCGCGTTTACAAGTGCCAGCTCGAACCTCGTGCCGACGACCAAAGACACCAATGCCGCCAACGACGTGTTCTTGAAAGACATCATCACGGGTGCATTGCAGATTATCAGCGTTCGCGCGAATGGAACGCAAACCGGCTCGAAGGCGGCCAATCGGCCGGCGGTTTCGTCCGACAGCGGTTTCGTCGGGTTCGAAAGTATCGGCACCGATTACGTCAATCAAGCCAGCACGCCCGTGTCCGACACCAACGGCGTGACGGACATCTTCGTTCGCGATCTCGGCGCGAAGTCGACCGGGGTTGCCAGCACCATCGAAAACGGTGCCACGACGGGCAACGGGCCTTCGTTCGGAGCGTTCGTCGGTACCAACGGGATTACGGGGCGCGTCGTCTTCACTAGCTCTGCGACCAACCTCGATTCGCTGTTCCCGATCACGCCGGGCAACACCGACGTCTACACCGCGAACATCCCGCTCCAAGGGCAAGGCAACACGCCGACGACCGATGCCCAGCGGAAAGGGGCCGTCGCCGGGGGTCGCCTCGCCACGGCGGCCTTCGTCGAGTTCACTGGCGCGGGTCTCACCACCGTCGGCGACCGCTTCTCGCCGTTCCCTGGTTTCACTGGTGAACTTCGCGTGGCTACCGCCGACGTCACCGGCGATGGCGTCCTCGACATGATCATCGGCTCCGGCCCCGGCGGCGGACCCCGAGTCGTCGTCATCGATGGCGCAACGGGCAAAACCGTTCGCAATTTCTTCGCCTTCGAACCCACCTTCATGGGCGGCGTCAACGTGGCGGCGGCCGACTTCAATGGCGACGGCTTCGCGGACATCGTCATCGGGGCCGACGACGGGGGCGGTGCCCGCGTCAAGATCGTCGATGGCAAAACGGGAACGACCTTCGCCGACTTCTTCGCCTACGAGCCGTCCTTCCGCGGCGGTGTTCGCGTCGGGGTTGGCGATGTCGGCCAATTCACCACGAACGCTGTGACGGGTGCGGCGGTGATCATTCCGACCGCCGACGGCGTACCCGACCTGATTACCGGGGCCGGCATCGGCGGCGGCCCCCGCGTCAGCGTCTTCGATGGCGTGTCGCTGACGAAGAATCGCGCCGACCGCATCACCGATTTCTTCGCATTCGAGAACAGCCTGCGGAACGGCGTCTACGTGGCGGGTGGCGACTTCAACGGCGACGGAGTCAATGATGTCGTCGTCGGGGCGGGGCCAGGCGGTGGACCGCGCGTACAGGTCTTCGATGGCAAGAGCCTCATCAACACGCCCGACGCACCGACATCGCTCATCAACTTCTTCGGCTTCAGCAGCACCTCCCGGCAGGGCGTTCGCGTGGCCGTCAAGAACATCGATGGCGATGCAGTCCCCGATTTGCTCATCGGCGAAGGGTCGGGGAATATCTCGCGAATTCGCACGTATTCCGGCGGCAAACTCGATGCGATGAAAAGCCCGAACCTCATCGACGACACCGTGCTCTTCGACGACTTCTCGAGCCTCAACGGCGCGCAAGTCGGGTAAACGACAATGCCCACGGACGACCCCGTCCGTGGGCATTAGGCTCGTCTGGCCCAACGCAACTTTGCCGACCGCGAACGGGGGTTCGCATACTTCTCATCGTCCAGCGGGCGCTCCGCATCGGGGGCCATCGCGTCGTAGATCCCCGCACGCAAACCATCGCGAAACGCGGCCTTCACCAAGCGATCTTCACCGCTATGGAAGCTGATGATCGCCGCGACGCCGCCCGGTTTCAGCAGGCTCGGAATCACCCGCAAGAGTTGCTGCAAGTTCGGCAGTTCGCGATTCACCAAGATCCGCACCGCCTGAAACACCCGCGTCATCGGCAACATGAGTTGCTTGCGCTCGGGTGGCAGTCCCGGCCCACTGACACTCCGTACCGGCGCGGAATAGCGGACGATGTCGCGGAGTTCCATCGTCCGCGAAAGTGGCTTCTTGCTGCGTGCCGCGCCGATGGCGAAGGCGATCTTTTCCGCTTCCTCCGGTGGCACATCGCCGAGTTCGACGAATGCGGTGGCCAACTCGTCGAGTGCGATCGCGTTCAGCAGGTCCGCGGCAGTCTTCCCGCGCGAACGATCCATCCGCATATCGAGCGGGCCATCGCGCATGAACGAGAACCCGCGCTCGGAGTCGTCGACTTGCATACTCGACATGCCGAGGTCCGCGAGCAGCCCATCGACGGGTTCAATTCCAAACGATGCCACCCCGGCGAAGTTACTGTGGTGCAGCGTGAACGGGTGCCCGATTGCCGCGAGTTTCGGCTCCGCGTTCGGCAGGTTATCCGCATCCCAATCGAAGGCGTACAGGTGACCTGTTGGCCCGACGGCGTGCAGGATTTCCGCCGAATGCCCCGCAAAACCGAGCGTGCAATCGATGTGCTGCTGCCCCGGTTGCGGTTTCAGCGCGGCCATTACTTCGCGCAACATCACGGGAACGTGCTCGCCGGGGGCGGTCGAGCGTTCGCGAAAGTGCGTTCGATTCGGTGGGGGTGTCATGCGGAGAATTGTACGAGTCTGAGCCGGACACTCACCATTCGCCGAGCCACCATTGGCGTTTGATTTGGGGGCCGTACGTGAGTCCGAAGCGCTTCATGCCGATGTCGGTGACTTTGCTCACGATGTCGCCGGGGTCGTCGCCGATGATAATGCGGTCGAGGTCCATGCTGTCGATGGTGCGTTCGGCGGCCATCTTCTTCAGCATCTCAATCAGCGGTGCCCAGTAGTCGGTGCCGACCAATGCCACGGGGAAATCTTGTACTTTCCCGGTTTGAATGAGCGTGGCGACTTCGAAGAGTTCATCGAGCGTGCCGAAGCCACCGGGGCAGACGATGAATGCGTAACTGTACTTAATGAGCATCAATTTGCGCACGAAGAAGTGCTCGAAATCGACCCACATATCGACGTAGGGGTTCGGCTGTTGCTCCTTCGGCAAGACGATGTTGCAGCCGATCGACCGGCCGTTGACTTCTTTCGCGCCGCGATTGGCGGCTTCCATAATGCCGGGGCCGCCGCCCGTCATGACGGTGAAGCCGCTCTCCGCGAGGTACCTGCCGATGAGCCGGGCTTGATCGTAGTAGCGGTGGTTTTCGTCGAAGCGCGCGGAACCGAAAACCGTCACGCACGGCCCGACAAAATGCAGTTTGCGGAAGCCGCGAATCAGTTCCCGGCAGATGGAATACGTCCGGCGCAACTCGAAGCGCCGCGACTGCGGGCCGTGCAGGAACCGGATCGCCTCCGGTTCGGTTTTCGTTTCGACGGGGCGGCCCCAATGCGTGCGTTCGGCTTCGGTGGTTGTCGGCAGAGTCATGGGCGTGGCGTCTTCGGTTCGTACGATCGTCGGGGGAGTCGAGTATGAATTATACGCGGCGAATGCCGGCACCTTGCATCAAACGGTCCGTTACGGTGTACGCTTCGGTCACCCACTCGGTGATGCGGCTCGGTTCCGGCGAGTATTCCAGTTCGATACTGATCGCCCCTTCGATACCCAGATCGCGAATTTCCCGCAAGTACGGTCCGAAATCGACGACGCCTCGCCCCGGTGGCAGATCGCCGTGAACCTTCCCATCGCAATCGCTGATGTGGACGTGAATCGCTTTGCCGCGCAACTTCCGCAGTTCCTCCGGCTTCGTGCCCGCGAGTTGCAGATGCGAAATGTCGATGTTCGCCCGCACTGCCGGGTGGTCGACATCGTCGATGCACCGCACCATGCTATCGACGTCGTTCAACAAGGAGAGTTTGAACGGTTCGAGTTCGAGCGCGATCTGCAAACCGAGCTTCGCCGCATAATCGCCGAGTGTTTTGAGGTGCATCATCGCGGTCGCCCACTGCTCCGCCGGGGGAATCACTTGGCGTTCCCAAATGTACTCGCCGAGCACGAGCAGCAGGTTCTTCGCCTGCAATTCGTATGCGAAATCGAGATACGCCTTGCACCGCCCGAGGTGGAATCGTTGCACGGATGGATTGAAATCGATCAACCCCACCGCCACGCACGCCACGCTGACAATCGGCAACTCGACCGCTTCCGATTCGGTGCGAATGAGCCGTCGTTCGCGGGCATCGATGTCGAGCGGGTCGGCAAAAATGTCGATCGCATCGAAGCCGATCTGCTTCGTCGTGCGGATGCCGTGTGCCGTACCCAGCCCCGCCTGCGCCCACGCGGAATTGATGAGGCCGAGCTTCATACGTGGTACTCTTGTGCGAACGATCCATCGTGGACATTTTAGCCGCGAATCGCAGATATTAATATCGTGAAGATGGCCCAGACTAACAGAAACAACAGGAATCCAAACAGATACATCATGGCAGAAATTTTCAGCGAGGTACGAATGCGGAACTTCAGCTGCCAACAAATGACCGCGACGAGTACGAAAAACTCGAAAGGAATCATCAGCAGCGAAACTTGTTCTTGGATGTCTTTCGATACGCGAGTGGCCATTAGGGCAAAGCCAGCGACGATTCTTGGCAGGTAGGAAAACACGACGCAAAAGAACGCAGTGGTGGCATCGACTTGTACCCCAATGACCCAATTCGTGGCCGCACGCAGAAGCACCGAGCCGATGAGACCGCCAATGCAAATGTAGACGAACGCGATAACGATCATGTTAACGATGGCTTCGGGTTGCATATCGACATCCGATTGGGCTGCGGCTTCGTAGATTTGGCTGATGAGTCATGAATACGATAATCGATATTACTGTCCGCGTGCCTCTATTCGGCAACGCCGTGAACGATTAGATCGTTTGTATTTGACGTTTCCGCGACAGATATTGGGAAGTCACCGCGTCAGAAGTCTCACGTCTTCGTTACGAAGCTCGACGTAGTCGAAGTCGTGAGACTTCGGGGTGCGGGAAGTCACCGCGTCAGAAGTCTCACGACTTCCGCTACGAATTTCTGAAAACTAGGTGGCCACGACGTTTGCGAGCCGTTGCGGTTGGACTGCGGGCACGGCTTCGCCGACGCCGGAGAGCTTCTTGCGAAGGTGGTCGAGTGCCTTCTCGACGACGGGATCTTTGTACTCGGCGGCCGGTTTCGGTGCCGCGACTGGTTTCGGTGGGGCGACGCCGGGCTTACCGGAAATCAACTCCAATGACCTGCGCATTAAAGCATATTGCTTGAACTGCTCGTCGGTCAGTTTGACCTCTTGGCCCGCATCGGGGTAGACGCCCCACGAGTCGCTCTCTTTGGCATCGGCGGCACGGTGGATGTGCTTGCCCGTCGGCGTCAGCCACACTTCGGTCGTCAGCTTCACGGCGGTTTTGCGGTCGGGCAGGTCGAGGATCTTCTGCACGCTGCCTTTCCCGTAAGAGCGTTCGCCGATGAGCGCGGCCCGCGCATTGTCCTGTAACGCCGCCGCCACGATCTCGCTCGCGCTCGCGCTGCCGTGATTGATGAGCACCACCATCGGCCGCTCGTTCGGGCGTTCGTACGGCGATTTATCGTCCTTCGCCGACCACGATCGCCCTTTATCGGTGCGGCCTTTCGTCGAAACGACCACGCCGCTCGAAAGAAACAAATCCGAGACGTCGACCGCTTCGTTCAGCAGACCGCCAGGGTTGTCGCGCAAGTCGAAGATCAGTGCCCTCGCGCCGTCTTTCTCGATCTGCTCGAGCGCCGGTTTCAGTTCCTTGCTCGTGCGTCCGTTGAAACCCGTCAGGCGGATAAAAGCGATCTTGTTCGTCTTGTCTGCGAAGTAATCCCAACTGATGCCGTCGGCTTGTCGAGCAATACCTTGGATGACGTGCATCTCGATTTTCGCTCGCGTTAGCGCGATCTCTTCGGGTTCTTTCCCGCCCGCACGGCGCATGGTCAAACGCACTTTCGTGCCCGCTTTTCCGGAGATCAACTTCCGCGCCTCATCGACCCGCATGTTCTCGGTGCTTTTGTCTTCGACCTTCAAAATGACATCGCCGGCCTGTATCCCCGCGTGATAGGCCGGGCTGTCGGCTATCGGGCTATCGACGGTGAGGAACGTGTCTTTCGGGTCGATGCCAATCATGATGCCGACGCCACCGAACTCGCCCTCGCTTTGCGAAGTGAACGCAAGGACATCATCTTCGTTGAGGTACTGCGAGTGCGGGTCGAGTTGACGCAGCCCGCCGTTAATCATGTTTTCGACGAGCCGCTGCTTCTCCTCTTCGGTCAGTTCTTTGACGTACTTGTCTTCGACTTCGGCGAGGACATCGACGATCGTGCGGATGCGCTGATAGTCCTTCTCCGGCTGCCGTGCGCTGGAGGCGAAGACGATCCCGCACATGAGCGCCGCCGGGACGCCGAGCAACCAAGTGAGATTCCAACGCGACATCGTGCAGCCTCTTCCGTTGTAGTTTCGCTCTGCTCCCATTCTGTCCGTAACTCGCGACGCGGTCTAGCCCTTCCGTGTAGAATCGCGCACGATCTGGGAAAGCAGAATCGACACGGACCGCCTAAATTCTGTGCGGACTCTGCACGGAAATTATGCAGAATGCAAGTGCTCAACGGAGAACGATTTGGGGTTTCCTATTCGCAAAGTGAAACATCCATAGCACTTGCGTCAATCGCCGTCGATTCGCCCCACGTTGGCACGACGAGTGCAATGTGTAGGAACGCGAAAGCAAGAACGGGCCGTTCGACCGTGGGAGAGGCGGTCGAACGGTTTGTTTTTTTGACTCATCACATCTCGAAACATCAATCGACTCGTTTTGCCTGTAGATATGGTCTATCGCCCCGCACCGACCTGTTTGAACTGTTTCACGCATTGCGTGATCGCGATTTCGGTGGGCAGGCGTTCGATGCTGCTCGCGCCGAAGAAGCCGACGATGCCTTTGGTGTTCGCCAGAATGTACTCGACGTCGGACGGTTCGGAGATCGGGCCGCCGTGGCACAGCACTAAGATTTCCGGGTTGACCCGCTTCGCCGCATCGCACAGGCTTTGCACCCGCTTCGCGGCATCGGCGAGCGTCAGCGATGTCTTCGCGCCGATGCGGCCTTTCGTCGTGAGTCCCATGTGCGGGATCAGCACATCCGCGCCGGCGGCGGCCATTTGTTCGGCTTCGCGTTCGTTGAAAACGTACGGGCAGGTCAGCAAATCGAGGTCGTGCGCGGAGGCGATCATCTCGACTTCTTTGTCGAAGCCCATGCCGGTTTCTTCGAGGTTTTGGCGGAACTGACCGTCGATGAGGCCGACCGTCGGGAAGTTCTGTACGCCGCTAAAACCGGCATTTTTAATCTCGACGAGAAATCGCTTCATGATGCGGAACGGATCGGTCCCGCAGACCCCCGCGAGCACCGGCGTTCGTTCGACGATCGGCAACACTTCGCGGGCCATCTCCATGACGATCTGGTTCGCGTCGCCGTACGGCATCATCCCGGACAACGAGCCGCGCCCCGCCATGCGGAACCGCCCCGAATTGTAGATGATAATCAGGTCGATGCCGCCGAGTTCCGCGCACTTGGCCGTTATGCCCGTGCCCGCGCCCCCACCCACAATCGGCTTCCCCGCCACCACCTGATTGCGGAGGTTCAACAGAATTTCATCGCGTGGAATCATGCGGGTAGTGTACGACGATCGTTCTAGAATTCGCCGCGGAGATAACTGCTTCCACGACACTTCTGTTGTGAGGGTGCGTTCCTGTTCGGCGATCGTCGCGGATGCGATTACCCCGTCGATTGCGCGTCACCACCGCACCGATACGCACAGAACCCGCGTGCAGATCTCGCAACCCGCCTTGCCGAACTCCCCGGTCGCGCAGCAAAATAGACTCGAAAGATAGGGGAAATTATGAAGCGTACGATTGCAGGCAAACGGATCATTATTACCGGCGCATCGGGTGGCATCGGGCAGGCGATTGCCGAGAATCTGTCTGCGAACGGTGCAAGAGTGATTCTGGCCGCACGAAATCTCGATCGCCTGAAGGCACTCGAAAATACGATTCGCGGTAACGGCGGAGACGCCCTTGCCGTACCGTGCGATGTCACCGAACCCGCCGACCGCCAGCGACTGATCGAAACGGTCGTGCGGCAATGGGGCGGCCTCGATGGCCTCGTCAACAACGCGGGCGTGTCGGCGTGGGGGCATTTTCAAACTTCGACCGAAGCATTAAATCGCAAAGTCTTTGAAGTGAACTTCTTCGCTCCCGTCGAATTGATGCGGTTGTGCATTCCCGAACTCACGAAGGGCCAACAGCCGTTCGTGTTGAACGTGACATCGATGTGCGCCCGTCGCGGTATGCCCGCATGGTCCGAGTATTCCGCGAGTAAATTCGCACTCATCGGCATGTGCGAGGCGCTTCGCGGCGAACTCGTTCGCTTCGGCACCGACATGATTACCATCGTGCCGGGTCTAACGAAAAGCGAACTCAACCAGCACCTGTTACGCAGCGATGGTAAGGCCAAAATCCCCTTTGAAACCGGAATGGAACCGTCGTACGTGGCCGCGCGAATCGTCGAAGCCATTCGCTCGAACCGGCGGGAAGTCGTACTCGGCGGCGAAGCGAAACGACTGATCTTTTTCAACCGCTTCGCGCCGAAGCTAACGAACTGGCTGATCGCACGCAGAGTGAAGAAACTGTACCGCGACAGTGAATAAAAAATACAGAATACAACATTAACCGCAGAGAACGCAGAGTTCGCGGAGAAGAAAAATCATAAGGATTACCTCCGCGTTCTCTGCGAACTCGGCGGTTAAAAATTCTGCATGATGCGACTTTTGCAGTGAACCAATTTAGGTGCCAAGGTAGAACGTCATGGTCATGCCCACAAAATCGCTATCGGATGCGGACTTTAAGGCGAAACTGCAACATCTTCGCCAAGCTGACAACCGCACGAACTGGTACTATTTCGCGCGCACTTACGTATTTCTGGCTGCGGTGATCGCTCCAACCGTTTGGTTTTTCGAGGCGGTCCGGTTCGGCGCGATCGAATGGCCGTGGGCGATCCTCGTGGGGCTGTTGTCGCTAATTCTCGTCGGAATCGGGCAGCATCAGTTGAGTGGCCTCGCGCATGAGGGCGTGCATCATATCTTGTTCAAAAACCGGCTGCTCAACGATCTCGCGTCCGACATCCTCGCGATGTTTCCGGTGTTCGGTGCGACGCAACTGTATCGCTTGCAGCACCTCGCGCACCATCAGTTCGTCAACGATCCCGACCGCGATCCGGACGTTTCGCAATTGCAAACGAGCGGACACTGGTTGGACTTCCCCGTATCGAAGAGCGTGTTTCTGCGGACGCTCGTCAAGCAACTCTGGGTGCCGAACCTCGTGCGATTCATGCGGATTCGTGCGAAATATAATGCAACGGGAACCGATAAGAACCCCTACGTGAAGAAAGGTCAGACGCCGGCAAAAGTTGCGGTACGGATCGGCATCGCTTACATCGTCTCGCTCGTCGGCATCCTCATCGGGCTGGCTCAGTTCGGCGATGCGATATTACTCGTTGCGGTGCCGTTCGGCTTGTGGGCGAGCATCTGCATCGTGTTCTGGCGGCTTCCTGCTAAGGCGTTCAACCAGAGTCGCTTGCACCCCGTTGTGCCGCTGCGATATATGACGATGCTCCGACTGGGCTACGTGACCAGCGCGTTTACCGCGATTGCGAACATCACGTTCCACACGGCGGCACCGGCGTGGCTGTACTACTTCGTGCTGTGGCTGGTGCCGATTTTCACGTCGTTCGCGTTCTTCATGATCTTGCGGCAAATCGTGCAACACGGGAACGCCGACCGCAGTTGGCTGACGAATACGCGGACGTTCCTCGTCGGGCGCGCGATCAACTTTGCGGTGTTCCCGATGGGCCAAGAATACCACCTGCCGCACCACATGTACGCAACAGTCCCGCACTATCGGCTGAAGGAACTCCACGAACTCTTGATGCAATACCCGGAGTACGCGGACGAGGCGATCGTCGTCGAAGGTTACTTTCACGCACCGCACCTCCCGCAAACGCGGCCGACCGTACTCGATGTGTTAGGCCCACTTTACGCCACGCGGAACACAGGAATTTTCGTCGACAACAGCGCAATCGAAAATGATGTGATCGATGAGAAGGAAGCGATCCTGCAAGAAGAAGCGATCGTGCTCCGCGAACGCAAACAGGCGCACGGGGGGCGATAACTGCGATTTCGCACAGTTCGTATTTGCCGATGCGTAGCCGTACGGGTAAGATTCGTTTTATTCGACGATTCTCGGTTGATACGGCGAGGTGGCGACGATGTCCGATGAGAAGATAGGCAAGTTTCAGGTACTCGAAACGCTCGGCACCGGGGCACACAGCACGATTCTGCGAATCCGTCGTGCCGTCGATGCGAAAGAGTATGCCTTAAAGGTCGTGCCGATCGACGGTGAGGAAGACAAAAAGTACCTCGATCAGGCGAAGCACGAATTTGAAATCGGCAAGAAACTCAATCACCCGAACCTGTGTAAAGTCCATCTCTTCGAGACCGAATCGGATTGGCGGTTCCGCGTCAAGAAGGCGAAGTTGCTGATCGAATTCGTCAACGGCAAGACGCTCGACCAGACTCCCTTGCTGAAGATGGCTCGGATATTGCGGGTGTTCGAGAAGACGGCGGCGGGGCTGGTTCACATGCACAAGAACGGCGTCATGCACGCGGACTTGAAGCCGAGCAACATCATGCTCGGCCGCGGCATGAACGTCAAAATTATCGACTACGGACTCGCACGCAACAAAGGCGAAGTCGTCGATCGGCTCCAAGGCACGCCCGAGTATATCGCGCCGGAAACGGCCGTTCACAAGATCATCAACGAGCGTACCGACATCTACAATTTCGGCGCGACGATGTATCGCCTCGTCACGTTGAAACTCCCGCCGATGGTGCTGGCGAGCGCGGATGGTATGCAGATCAGCGAAGAGATGTTCGAGGAACAACTCAAGCCCGCGAACGAGATCAATCGCGCGACGCCGAAAGAACTCACGGAGTTGATTCATCAGTGCCTCAGCTTCAAAGCCCTGAAACGACCCGAACGGATGAGTGCGGTGCAAGGCACGCTCGACCGCCTCGCCGACGAAGCCGCCGTGGGTATGGATCCATCCGAACTGGAAGACTGATTGCGCATGAGCCATTTTGCCGACCGCCTGACCGAGTCGATTCGACGAAAACGCAACGCCCTCTGCGTGGGGATCGATCCGCGTTGGGAGTCGCTACCGCTGTCGATCCGCGACCGCTTCGGCCCCGAAGGAATCGCGGCGGCCTACGAGGCATTCGGGTTAAAAGTCCTCGATCTCGTGGCCGATCTCGCCCCCGTCGTCAAACCGCAGGCCGCATTCTTCGAGCAAGCCGGCGTCGCCGGTTTCGCCGCGCTGGCTTCGATCATGGCACGCGCCAAGGAACTCGGGTTGGTGACGATTCTCGATGCCAAGCGCGGCGACATCGCAAGCACGGCAGCGGCTTACGCCGAAGCCGCGTTCGGTCCCGTTTGGAACGCGGACGCACTGACGGTGAACCCGTATCTGGGTGAAGATGCCGTCGAGCCGTTCATCGCAGCGGCCCGGAAACGCGACCGCGGGTTGTTCGTGCTCGTCCGCACGAGCAACAAAGGTGCGGGGTTATTTCAAGATCTAGTCTGCGATGGCAAGCCCGTGTATCGGCACGTCGCGGATGCGGTTGCGAGTTGGAATGCGGTGCGTTTGGGCGAGTGTGGCCTCGGCGATGTCGGTGCGGTCGTCGGTGCGACGCACCCGCGCGAACTCGCCGAGTTGCGCGAAATGATGCCCGATGTCTGGTTCTTGGTACCCGGTTACGGCGCACAAGGTGGCACGGCCGCCGATGTGAAAGCCGCATTCTTGGGCAACGGCCTCGGTGCGATCGTCAACAGTTCGCGCGGCGTGACATTTCCGTTTCACCCCGACGATCCCGATTGGGAAGCGAAGATCGTCGAAGCCACGAAAAAGGCCGTCGCGGAACTGGATATCGACGACATACGATGAGACTCCCACCGAGATGATCCCGGTGGCGCGTTCGCGGCGTTTATTTGTCCTTCTGCACCACTTCGACGGGTCGCCAGTTATACACGAAGCGTTTGAAGGCGAACTGGCCGGCTTTCCAGATCACGAACAACGACGCGACGATGACCGGTAGCGAGCAGGCACCGGGTGGGACATCGAACTCCTTCTTCTTCGTGACTTCGTTTTCCGAGTCGTTTTCAAGGCCCAAGTGTCGGAACAAATCGCCCATGTTCATCAGCGAGAAATAGATGATCGCGATGAAGATCAGTACGACGATGGCGCAGGCGATCCCCGGCAGAAGATGCTTGATGTAATCGCCCTGGGTGTGCGCCTCGATCTTCTTGGTTTCGTGGCGGCGGCGCTGAACCATGTCGTAGCCGCAGTTCAAGCAGATCGCCGTATCGGGCGGGTCGAGTTCGACGGCACAGAACGGACATCGCGCGGTGTCGAACTCGTTTGCCGTGATCCCGTACGGGTTGGCATCGTCGTCGTCGTCGACGGGAGGTTTCTTGGCAGCGGGGGCGGGGGCGGCGGGTTTCTTCGGCGCGTCGGCGAGCTGGAACGTTTCACCCGCCGGCTTCGCGGGCTTCGCAGGCTTCGCAGGAGCCGGTTTGGCCGTCGCGGGCTTCGAGCCGCCGACACTCGGCACGGCGAATACCGTCTGACACTCTTTGCAGCGAATCTTCTTGCCCGCCATCGCAACGGGAACTTTCATTCCTTTCGCGCAGCTCGGGCACGAGACGGGGATCGTATCGGCCATGCGGACCTCACGGAATGATTACCAGGGAGAATCGAGGAATACGACGATTGAACCGGCATCCTATAAGTTAGAAGATAGTTGCGGACACGCCAGCGACGACCGCGCGAACCGCCCGACAATCCACGCGAACGGCCCGCTCACCCGGACCGACACCATGACCACCGAACCGCGAATTCTCGTTTCCCTCGCCACGTATAACGAACGCGACAACCTGCTTCGGTTGATCGAAGATATCCACGTCGTTCTCCCCGATGCGCACATCCTCGTCGTCGACGACAACTCGCCCGATGGCACCGGTCGCCTCGCCGACGATCTGGCCGCGAAGGATTCGCGCATCCACACGATCCACCGCCCGAAGAAGCTCGGCCTCGGTACCGCGACGCTCGCAGCCATGCACTATGCCATGGATCACGACTACGATTACCTGCAAAACATGGATGCCGACTTCAGCCACCCGCCGCGGTTTCTGCCGGGAATCCTCGCCGGAATGCAGTCGCACGATGTGATGATCGGCTCGCGATACGTCCCCGGCGGTGCGACCGAGAACTGGCCGTTGAAGCGGCGCATCATCAGCCAGACTGTGAATGGCATCGTGCGGTTCCTGTTCCGAATGCCGGTCAAGGACGCCAGCGGCGCGTTCCGCTGTTACCGCGTCGCCACCCTACGCATTACCGATCTGGATCGCACTCGGTCGCGCGGATACTCGTTCCAGCAGGAAGTCCTCTTTCGCTGTTTCAAGGCCGGCGCTCGCCTCGGAGAATTTCCGATTCTTTTCGAGAATCGCCGGGCGGGGAGTAGCAAGGTCAACGGCATGGAGGCGTTGCGTTCGATCGCGATGATCTTCTACATCGGCCTGCGTAACTTCGTCGGTCTGGAACGTGTCCGAACAAAAACGGTCGGCGTACCGACCCCACCGCCTTCGATGCGAGGTTCCTCGTGAGCGCACCAAAAATCCCCATCGTCGGCGTCGGCCCCGATGGCCTCGCGGGGCTAACGCTCCGTTCGCGCGAACTGCTGACCTCCACCGAACTCCTGTTCGGTTCGGACCAGGTACTGCGACTGTTGCCCGAGCTGACCGCCGAGCGCGTGCGAATCGGGACCGATTTGCCGAGTATCGTCGAGCGAATTAAGACCAACGCGGGCGGCAAGCGGATGGCGATCGTCTCGATCGGCGATCCGCTGTTCTACGGCACCGCACGTTACCTTTGCGATAAAGTCGGCCCGGACCTCTTTGAAGTCGTGCCGCACATCAGCAGTATGCAACTCGCCTTCGCGCGTCTGAAAGAGACTTGGGAAGAAGCGTATCTCACCGATCTTTCGACGAAGTCGCTCGACGATGTTCTCGATAAAATTCGCGGGGCCGAAACCGTCGGGTTGTTCACGAGCGAAGCGTACACGCCGGGCCGCATCGCGCAGGAATTGCTCGCGCGCGGCATCGATTACTTCCGTGCCACCGTCTGCGAAAACCTCGGTGGGAAGGACGAACGGATCACGCAAAGCGAACTCAACGACTTGCAAACGATGGCGTTCGATCCGCTGAATATCCTCATTTTGAAGCGTTTGCCGGACCGCCCCGATGCCCAACGCACCGGCAGCAAGCTCAGCCGGTTCGGCAACCCCGACGATCTGTTCGCACAAAGTCGGCCGAAATCCGGTCTGATTACGCAGGCCGAAGTGCGCGTCTTGGCACTGGCCCAAATGGACCTGCATACCGCCGATGTCGCATGGGATGTCGGCGCGGGCAGTGGCTCGGTGGCGATTGAAATCGCGCAGCTGGTCACGCCCGGCGTCGTGTATGCCATCGAACAAGATGCCGCCGATTTTCACTTGATCTCGGCGAACCTCGAAACCTTCGGCGTGAAAAACGTGAAACCCGTCTTCGGCACCGCCCCTGCCGTTTTCACCGGCCTGCCTGCCCCCGATGCGATTTTCATCGGCGGCAACGGCGGCGAAATCTCGCGACTCCTCGAAGCCGCGTTCACCGCATTGCGCTCCGGCGGTCGGCTCGTCGTGAATGTGGGTACGCTCGAAATGCTCTCCGCTACTTACGCTTCAATGAAGCGTCTCGCCGCCGGTCGCGGCACCGTCGACGTGCAACTGGTCAACATCTCCCGCGGCGTCGAGCAGATGGAAAGCCTGCGCTTCGAGGCCGTCAACCCGACGTTCATCCTGCGAATCCGCAAAGTGTGAACTCGCCACACCGGTCACTTTCGGATGGTGACGACATAAATCTTCGGGATCGAGCCGGTCGCGGATGCCGCCGTCGTGCCGAGCGTGAAGGTGCAGTCTTTGGCTTCGTAGGCGAACGGTTTGCCGGTCGTCGGGTCGTCGGGGACCGGCACGATCGTCACGTCGGCGAGCGATTTCGGTATCTCCCCCGTGGAAGCGACGTGCATCCGCACCGCTTCCACGGCACGCAACTGCGCGATTTGCCGCGTCGTTCGCGAATGGGCGACATGGACTTTTTGCAGCGCGGGGTACACCAGCGAAAACACGGCGAAGAGCGGATCGTTCGCGTTCGATTTCCGCAGTTCCTTCGCCTGAATGCCAATCCGCTCCATCTCTTTCAAAGCGACCGGGTACGGCATGAAGAACTGCTTCACCTGATCTTCCCAAAGGTCGCGGTGCATATACAGCGAACGTAGCAGCACGGCTTGCGTGGTCGGCATCGCATCGACGGTGGCCTTCGCCATCCCGCGTGCAATCAGGTCTTTTTTCGCGCCCGTCGACTGCATCGCGACCATGCCAGCGAGTGCCATCGAACTCGCGAATTGGCCGAGTTTGTCGTCGGGATCCTGCGAAATACCGATGCTCGCATACACCTCCCGGAACGCTTTTGCTGCGACATCTTCGGACGCGGGGCCACGTTCCAGTTCCTTCATAATCGGCAGGATTCGCCCGTGAAAGCGGCTCTCGCCATCGAGTGCCGGGCGCGGATCGAAGATTGGGTTCGGCAGCGTCGCGAGTGCCCAATACAGGTTCGGCGCGTTCGGCTGGCTGATGAGTTCATCGCAGCGGGCGATCGATATTCCGACGATGGCATACCCGACGAGCATCTCGATCATCGTGCTGCCTTCGCCGACGTGCCGGCCGAGTTGAAAAGCGGTTTGCAGCGTGCGGATCGCGGCATCGAACCGTTTCTCGGCGATCTCCACACGGACGCGCAACGAGAGGATCCGCATCAGTTCGCGATTCACCTGAACCGATGGCCACAGGTTCAACGTGTCGCTGGTTTTCCGGTTAGCAAGTTGCCAGTCGCAGCGGTCGAACCGGGCCGCTTCATCGACTTCGAGCAACATCGGCTGATAGTCCACGAGGAACTTTTTGATCGCCTCGAGCGGCAACTGATCGACGGGCGTGCTTTCCCACTTCTCCCATCTCTCGCCGAGTTCGAGGCTTGCTTTCGGATCTTTCGGCCAGCTCGGTCGTAACACGGCGGCACGCAGGTAACCGACTGCGGCGTTGCCGGGCGTGCGTTCGCGCAGCGGCGGTAGCAGTTCGTAGCGCATCGCCGGTCGCGGCGCAGCCATCGGCGAAACCGTCAACCGCGTCGTAAATCGCTCGGGGTCGACTCGCGGCGCGACCCCGCCGTCTTTCGCGATCTGGGCCTGAGCCTCGAACGATAACAGCGAGACGAGCAAGAATGAGAGAGCGTATCGCATGGGTGACTCGTGTGGGTACGACCTTGGCGAGCGGGGGAGGTAACTCCCCTGATTCTGCCAGAGTCTCTGACAACCTCGATTTCGATGAGGCAATCTCGATCCATTCATGTTGCGCACGACCGTGGCAGGATCAGTGGGCTTACACCCACCGCTCGCCTATGCGAGCTACTCGTCGTCCGGTTCCAACGGCGGTTTCGGCGCAACGGGCCGTACTGGTGCGGCGAGGATTCCGGGCGGCAACTGCAACGATTGTTCGAGGGCCACGCGGTCGGGTGCGGGCGATGTCGAGTGCATCGTCGGCAGCACGTTCAGGCCGATCTCGAAGATATTGGCGCGAAGTTCGAGCCAACGTGCCCGTTCCTGAAGTTCCGCCTTCGTCGAAGCGACAAGCGTAGCGGAAGGGTATTCCAGTGGCGATTCGGGCGCGGGTTGCGGTACGGTTCGCGGTGCGGGGGCCACCTCAGTTTGGGGCTTCGGCGGCGCGGGCTTTTCAGGAACTTTCTCCACCATATTCGGCGTCGGGTCGGACACTGGCATACCGTAGTTTGCCACGCCGACGCCGACGAGCAAACCGATGGCTGCGGTTTGTGCGGCGAATGCGCGTTTCCAGAATGTCACCGTGCGATCGCGGCCAGCAGCACCGGCGGCGAACATCAGTTGGTCGCGATTCATCAGGCTCGGCAACGGCTCCAAACCCGTCAGCGCTTTCGCGAGCGGGTGGCCGGTACAGAGCGGGGAATCGGTCAATGGACCTTCGCGGTCGTTGGGCGGCATGGCTTCGCACCTAAATGTTCGCGTAACAGTTCGAGACCGAGGGCAAAGCGACGGTACGCGGTACTCGCCGACCCGCCGACCATCTCGGCAATTTGTTCGAAGGTTAGGCCACCCCACAAATGGGCGACCATAATTTCGCGGATTTCCAAAGGCAATTCGACGAGTGCGGCGGCCGCCTCGCGGGCATCCAAGCCGGTGGGGTCTTCACTCGGGACGAACCAGGTAGGGGCCTGTTTCGCCGCGTTCGTCTCGTACTTCGTTCGCCGTCGTTCCGCACGGCTCGCATCGATCGCGGCATTCCGCACGACCCGATACAACCACGGCACGGGGTGATCGGGTGTCGTTCGCAACCGCACGATTTTCAGGAACGCCGACTGCACGACATCGTCGGGTTGAGCGCACCATTGCCGTGCGTACAGCGCGAGTGCGGCCGCATGACGATCGACCATCTCTGCAATCGCTTCCGGTTCCATTACATTAAAGACGCCGCTCGGGCGATCTCATTTCCTGTTGCAACGTCGCCGGTTGAAAAATCTCATGGAATTCTACGGCGCGATCGGAGACATTTTTGCATCGGTTGTTGTTGCAGCGATATTCGCACTCCGTTTCGACGGTTTCGGAGAGAGCGAGTCGGAAACCGCTTCCCCAAATAATTCTTGCAATCGTTACAGCTTCGCGCGCGGCGATTGCGCATCGGTAAAAACTACAAATCTCCGCCTTCGGGCTGCACGTCGTCGCAGATAAAATCCCCTCGACTGACGCAATTGCACGGCCTTCGCCGATCGGCACCTTGAGCACAGGGGATGGATATGCGCGAACCGATTCGCTCGGCGCGATTGCGCGTTTCGCTACATGCGGAACAACTGGAAGATCGCTCCGTGATGTCGGCGGTGGTGCCGGAGTTTCTGACTACCAGTGCCCATGCTCCGGCCCGCGTGCTCGTGGCCGTCACTCCGGGTACGAACGTCGCCATGAAGTTCGCGCCGTACGCACAACACGTCGCGCCGCTCGGCTTCGATATTTACTCGGTCGATCTGGCGGCGGATGCGAACATCGATGCGGTTGCGGCGTTTTATGCGGCGCAGCCCGATGTGGTTTCGGCGGCACCGGATCGCATTGTGAAGCTCAATCGCACCTTCAACGATCCTTCGCTTGCCGCGCAATCGGGCCTCGTGAATATCGGCGCAGCGGCCGCGTGGAACCGCCAGACGGGGACGCGAAACACCATCGTGGCGATAATCGACACCGGCGTCGATTATCGCCATTCGGACCTCGCCGCGAACATCTGGGTGAACGCGGGCGAGATCGCGGGCAATGGTCTCGACGACGATCACGACGGTTACATCGACGACGTTTACGGCTACGATTTCGCTAACAATCGTGGCGATCCCATCGATACCGATTCGCACGGTACGCACATCGCGGGCATCATCGGTGCGGTCGGCAATAACGGCATCGGCATCTCTGGCGTGAATCCGAATACGCGAATCATGCCGTTGAAGTTCATCGGCGACGACGGCACGGGCTTCACGAGCAATGCGGTGCGCGCGCTCGATTTCGCGGTCAGTCACGGTGCGAAGGTGGCGAACGCGAGTTGGGGCGGCGGCGATATTGACAGCACGCTGTCAGCGGCGATCGCCCGTGCCGGGGCTGCCGGTTTAATCTTCGTGGCGGCGGCGGGGAACGACGGCTCGAACAACGACGTGCGGCCGTTCTACCCCGGTTCGTACATCACCAGTTTGCCGAACATCGTCACCGTGGCGGCGTCGGATTCATCGGACAACTTGGCGAGTTTTAGCAACATCGGCGCGAACACCGTCACCCTCTCCGCACCTGGCGTGAGCATCCTCAGTACGTTGCCGAATAACCGCTACGGCGTGCTGACGGGCACCTCGATCTCGACGCCGTTCGTCACCGGTGCGATCTCGCTGATCTGGGATCAAAACCCGAGTTGGACTTACCAGCAAGTGTTAGCGAAGCTGCGTTCGTCGGTCGATCCGATCGCGAGTATGGCCGGGAAGACGACGACGGGCGGGCGGCTCAACGTGGCGAAAGCGCTCGATGCCGTCGCGGTGTCACCACCGCCGGTCGTCGTTCCGCCCGTGCCACCACCGGTGGTCGTTCCGCCCGCGCCACCGCCGGTGGTACCCGTTCTCGTGAGTGGCCCGCAGGTGATTTCGTCGCTGTTCTCCGGAAGCGTCCCCAGCAGTTACGACCGCGTGCGAATTACCTTCAATACGCGGATCAACGCGGCGACGATTACGCCATCGGATGCATCGCTCACAGGGCCGGGCGGCACGATTCCGATCCGCGCGATCACCCCCGTTGCGGGCACGAACGACACGCAGTTCGATGCGACGTTCGATGCACAAACGACGCCGGGAAGTTACACGTTCGCCGTCGGCCCAGACCTGTTCGACATTGCCGCACACCGGATGGATCAAAACCGCAACGGCATCAACGGCGAACCCGCCGACCGCTACTTCACCAGCGAAACGCTCGGTGCCAGTCCGACGGCGACGACGTTTACGAACACGGCCGCGAACCTACCAGTGGCGATCCCCGACCTCGGCACCGTGTCGATTCCGATCGTCGTGGCACGCGATGCGACGATTGCCGACCTCGATGTGCGGCTGAATCTCTTTCATACGTTCATGGGCGATGTGCGCGTCGAACTCATCGGCCCCGCCGGGCAAGTTGTGACACTGGTGAACCGTCGCGGTGCCGGTGGTCAGGGCTTCCGCGAGACGACATTCGACGACGGTGCAACGACAGCAATCGAAACGGGTATCGCGCCGTTCACCGGCAGTTACCGCCCCGAATCGGCACTGAGTCTTTTCCACGGCGCGAATGCCCGCGGAACGTGGACGCTAATAGTGACGGACAACGATGCCTCCGATACTGGCAGTGTCATCGGGGTGTCACTGCTCTTCACGACGAGCATCGCCACGACGGTTCGCACCCCCGCATTCGCCGACAGCCCGGTTCCCGTTGCGGTTTCCACCGCCGCGCTAACCGACTTCCAGCTAATGGTCGCCGATTTCCTGGCACGCCTCGAAGCGACGAACGAACGGCACAGTGGGATACGCGGCTCGCGTGTCGTCGGATTCCCCGTTTAGCCGCAAGCGAGGTTCGCGATACGCTTGTCAAATTGCCACAAACGGGTTGTGTGTCGCTTGGCAGGTGCCAAGGCCGGTAAGATGGATGTGACTTACACCTGGACCGCCTCCGTGCAGTGTCCCTGACGGCTGCCCGGTTGTATCGAGCATGGAGGCGAGAAGATGACCAGAAATAGCAAAACCCCCCGCGGCGGTTACACGCTCATCGAGTTGCTCGTCGCACTGGCGATCGTGGCCGTATGCGTAGGATTGATCCTAGCGGCCGTCCAGTCCGCCCGGCTGTCGGCCGCCCGGCAAGCATCCATGAATGATATACGCCAGCTCGTGCTGGCGTCCCACAGCTTCGCGACCGCGAACGGCGGTTTATTGCCCAATGTGGACGGAGACTTTCCGACCCCTGGACGGTCCGTCTTCCAGGCCCTCTGTCCGTATCTCGAAGCGAATCCGGACGCGCCGCCGCCCATCCTTCGTGCTAAGACGGACCCGTCCCGGTGGTCCCCGTCGAGCGGCCTCGCCCCGCCCACCTTGCCGGACGGCACGGCTTCACCGGCCATTTCTCCGCAGTCGTGTAGTTTCGTCGTGAACCCGTATGTGTACGCTGTCGGTATGAAGCTCCCGGCCTCTTTGACGGATGGAGCGTCAACGACGATCGCCATTACGGAACACTACGGAACGTGCGGGCCGACCACATATTACTGGGCGCTGACTCAAGTCCGCTGCAAGGACGGGGCGACCGGTAAAATTATCCCGTGCGTCGCCTCTTCGGCTCACCGCCCGACGTTCGCCGATGCCATCTTCGACGATGTTCTGCCCCCCGGCACACTTCCTTTAACATTTCAGGTGCGACCGCCATTGAGCGAGTGCGACCCGCGCATCCCGCAGTCCTCATTGCCTGGAGGCATCCTCTTGGGTCTAGCGGATGGAAGCGTACGATTTACCCGTCAAAGCATAGAGCCGACCGTATTTTGGGGGGCGGTTACTCCGAACGGCGGCGAGGTCATTTCCCTCGATTGAAACGGAGCGACCCGACGGTGCGATGTTTATTTCCGACCCCGTTCGCCGCGCCGCAGAGTCTTCGTAGCGCAATCATCGGTACTTCGTGCCCCGCGCTTCGCTGCGCAAAGCCTGCGCGGCGCGGCGAAACGAAGAGAATACGCTGCTCGCTCCTGCCCACTTTGACTATAACTCTTGCTACTGTCCGTTCGCTTTCACGCATTTCCCGGAGGGATTCCATGCGGGTTCGCTTCCCTGTATTGGTGGCCTTGGCTGCCGCGACGGTGTTCACCATGACGATGCCTACGACCCACGGCGACGAGGGGATGTGGTTGTTCAACAACCCGCCCCGCAAACAACTCAAGGAGAAGTACGGCTTCGAGCCGACCGATGCCTGGCTCGAACACGTGCAGAAATCGAGCGTGCGCTTCAATAGCGGTGGCTCGGGGAGTTTCGTTTCGCCGAACGGCCTCGTGATGACGAACCACCACGTCGGCGCGGACGATCTCCAGAAGCTGAGTACGAAGGAAAAAGACTACCTGAAGGACGGCTTCCAGGCGAAGACTCACGCCGAAGAGATCAAGTGCAAGGCGCTCGAACTGAACGTGCTGCAAAGCATGAAGGATATGACCGCCGAGGTCAACGCCGCAGTGCCCGCCGATGCCACGCCGGCCGATGGCTTCAAGGCCCGACAGAAGAAGATCGCCGAGATCGAAAAGGCGAACGCCGACGAAGCGACCGGCAAACGCGCGGATGTCGTGACGCTGTACGCAGGTGGCGCGTACCACTTGTACATCTACAAAAAGTACACCGATATTCGCCTCGTGTTTGCCCCCGAGAAAGCGATCGCATTCTTCGGTGGCGACCCGGACAATTTCGAGTATCCGCGGTTCGACCTCGATATGTGCTTCTTCCGCGTTTACGAAAACGACAAGCCGATCGTCTGCGAACATTACCTGAAATGGTCCGCGAACGGCTCGAAGGAGAACGAACTCGTTTTCGTCTCCGGGCACCCCGGCCGCACCAACCGCCAGAACACGATGGCCGAACTCGAATACCTGCGCGACACCGGCTATCCGTACTTGCTGCAACGCCTCAACCGCCTCGAAGTGCTGTTGGGCAGTTGGGTCGCACGCAGCGAGTCGAACCGCCAGAAGGGCGAGGACGATCTGTTCGGGATTCAGAACAGCCGCAAGGCACGAATCGGCGGGCTGCAAGGGTTGCTCGATCCGAAGATCATGGCTCGAAAACAAGCCGAGGAAGACCGCCTGAAAAAGTTCATCGCCGATGCCGGCGATTCGACGATGGGCGATGCCGCGAAGGCGTTCGACACCATCGCGAAGGCCGAAAAGAAGCGGGCGGAGATCTTCAAAGACGTCGCGGTTCTCGAAGGCGGCGGCGGGTTCAATAGCTCGTATTACGGCATGGCCCGGACGATCGTCCGCGCCGCCGAAGAGAAGACCAAGGCGGCGGGCGAACGCTTCCGCGAGTTCTCGGATGCGAAACTGCCGAGCCTCGAATTCGGCCTGTTCAGCGACGAACCGCACTACGACGACTTCGAGATTCTGAAGCTATCCGACAGCCTGACGTTCCTTGCAACGACGTACGGCGCAAACCATGAAATGGTCAAAGCGGTACTCGCCGGGAAGTCGCCGCGCGAACGCGCATTCGACCTCGTCAGTGGCACGAAACTGAAGGATGTGGCCGAGCGCAAAAAGCTGTACGAAGGCGGCAAAGCGGCCGTCGATGCCAGTACCGACCCGATGATTCTGCTCGCGAAACTCGTCGATCCCCACGCCCGCAAAGTTCGCAAAATCTCGGAAACCGAAATCGAAGAACCGAAGCGCCAGGCGTACACCGCACTCGCCAAGGCCCGCTTCGCGATGGACGGCACCAACACCTTCCCCGATGCCACCTTTACGCTTCGCCTCAGTTATGGCACCGTGAAAGGCTTCAAGGAAGACGGCAAAGACGTGCCCGCATTCACGACCTTCGACGGCCTCTACGCACGCAGCAAAGAGCAAGACAACAAGTACCCGTTCGAGCTACCGAAACGCTGGAACGACAAGAAGAGCGCACTCGACCCGAAGACGCCATTCAACTTCGTGGCCACCGCAGACATCATCGGCGGGAACAGCGGCAGCCCCGTGGTGAACAAAGACGGCGAAGTCGTGGGGTTGATCTTCGACGGGAACATCCAGTCGCTGATTCTCGACTTCATCTTCGATCAGGAAATCGGCCGTGCCGTGTCGGTCGATAGCCGCGCCATGATCGAAAGCCTGCGGAAAGTCTACGACGCCAACTGGCTCGCCGACGAACTGACGGGCAAGAAGTAAGGCTAATTCCGGATCGCGATCGCCTTTTTCGCGTCTTGTGTGAGGCGGTCGCGTGGGTCGCCTTTGGCGTACTCGGCGAGCAATTTCCGCGAAGCTTCATCGCCGATCAGGTCGAGGATCGCGATGATGCGTCGGTTTCGTAGCTGAAGCGGGGACTTGCCATCGCGCAACTGGCCGACGATGGTTTCGATGCGCTCGCGCGCTTCGGCGGTCGATGCGGCTTTCAGCGCGATCTCCAACGACGGCAGTGCGGCATCGCCCTGTGCCAGGAGTATTCGCTGGGCGTCATCGCGTTCGCGAAACGCCTCGGCGTCGAGGCTGGCGATCCATTTCTCGAATTGCTCCGCTGTCGGTTTCGCTGCGGGTTTCAACGGCCCGCGGAACAATGCGATCGCTTGTTCGGGATGGTCGATCAGTTCCCAGACTGCGGAATAGCCTTCGCGTTCGCCGATTTTCAACGCCAGTTCATCGAGCCGCTTCTGCGAGAGTTTTTGCGCGTTCGATGTGCCGAACCGACCGGAGAGATCCCATTCGAGGATCGTCGTATCGGGGTTGGCAACGAACAGGGATCGCCCGTCTTTGGAGAAACGCATCGTCGCGCTGCCGGCGCGGGGGCGGAACGGCGCGAACGCCTTGACGAGTTTCCAGGTGCCGACTTCCCACACGGCGATGCTCGATTGGTCGTCGATTCCGGACATCACGGCAAGCAGCCGTTCGTCGGGCGAAAACTCGATACCTTCGATACTCGCCAACGCCTTGGGCGTGCCCGGTTCGGTCGTCAGTCGCAAGGTGGGATCGATCAACGTGGCGGTTTGTTCGCCGGTGGCGGTGTTCCAGACGCGGCAGGTTCCATCGTTCCACAGGCCGCCGGTTATTAATGTACGGTCGTCTTTGGTGAACGACGAATGGCCCGGCGAGCCGTTCGATTTCAAGTTGTGGATCGATTTGCCCGTTGCAACATCGTACAGGTGCAGCACGTCGACATTGTAATTGTTGTGCGTCCCGGCACCGGCGAAGAGCATCTTGCCATCGTGCGAAAACTGGAGGTGCTGGCAGGCATCGCGGTGGCCGATGATGACAAATGGCTCCTTGCGTTCCAGAGGCGTCCAGATTAGCACCGTACGCTTTCGGTCCTGGAAGCTGATCGCAAAATGCCGGCCATCATCGGAGATCACTTGACCCCGCGAATGTTCTTCTGGCGTTTGGAACGTCGCGATTTCTTTGCCGGTTTTGTCCTTGACTGTCAGACGATTCTTGACTTCGTCTAAGGTGTAATCCCACAGTTTCCCCTTGTTCGTTTGATCGATAGTGATTGCGGGTTTGTCCGCTTTTGACTGTGGCTTGCGAACGCCTTGACCGGTCTTCAAATCCCAACGGTACTCATCCTCAAAGGTTGTGCTCGTCAAGTTCGTGCCATCGGGGGAGAGTACGAATTCCGGTTTCGTTGCATGTCCCGAATCGGCGAGTAGCTCTTTGCCTGTGTCCACGTTCCAAACGCGGACGATGGACTCGGCATGGCTGACACAAGCGAGTTGCTTTCCGTCTGCGGAGAGATTCAGCCTTCGGTAAAAGGATTGCCCCGGTCCCATGTCGAGTTTGAACACCGATTTCCCCGTTGCGATCTCCAAGACTTCGATCGTGCTCTTCGTGTGTGCCGCGATCCGCTTGCCATCGGCAGATGCCATGAGCTTCGTCACAACGGTGTCTTTTTCCGTCGGAGTAATATTGCGGACGACTTTTTGATTCTCGGTGTCCCAAATGACGATCGGCCCTTTCTCGATGGCGTACGCGATCGACTTCGTACCCGGTATCAGTGCGAAATCGTTGGGCACTACGACGCCGCGGATCGGCCCGCTTGCGAGTGAATTCGCCGTTAAATCCCAGAGCTGGAGCGGTTCGCGATCGACGCGGTATTGACCGTCTTTTACCTTTTTCAACGACATGATTTGCATCGTGACGACCCTTCCCGAATCGTCGAACTCGAATCGGGATTCGTGCATTCTCTCGACGGGGAATTTCTTCTCCGCGAGGATTCGCCCCGTGCTGAGTTCGACGTGTTGAATCACCGGATTTTGTAACAACTGACAGACGAAACTCTTTCCATCGGGTGCCATTGCGAGGGATTCGCATCGTCCGATTTTGTAACGCTGAACCAACTCCCCCGTTGCGAAGTCCCATAGTGTGACGTTGTAACCCAGGCAAAGGACTTGCTTGGCATCGGGCGTCAACCGAAATTCTGCTGGACCGTTGATGGCCCTTTCGCCGATGTCGCGCAATTTGCGTCCGGTAGCGGCATCAAACACACCGAGGGTATAACCGCTACTTCCCGCGACCAGCGTTTTGCCATCGGGCGTGAACTGCACGAAATGCGGGTTCGCCTGCCGTAGCCGCACGGTGCCGAAGCGGCGGACGGCATCGGTCGGCAGTGGATCGCCGTAGCGATCGACGCGCTCGGCTGGCTTTGCGGCGGGCTTCACTTCCGCGACCGGTGGCTGCGCGTGGGCCACCTGCTCGGGCCGCAGTGTCGTGCCGACGATGGTGGCGATGCAGATCAGCCCGACCGTGGCCGCCATCGAGCCGATGGTTGCGAGCGAAAGCCCGGTGTTCGCCAACGCCGCCACGGCCAGTGGAACAGTGCCGTTCGACAAGCCGATGGTTTTTTCGACAAGCTCCGCCGATGCGCGTTCCGAGCCGATGAACAACATCACGAGTGCGGCGGGCAGGTCGACACCGCGGCGCAGCAACGCCGTCCGCAAGCGTTCGCGTGCCCGTTCGAGCCGCGATTTCACGGCGGATTCCGTACAACCGATGGCGCTGGCGGCCTCTTCGCGGGACTCACCTTGAATGCAACACGCCACGACGACTTCCCGCAACGCTTGCGGCAACCGCGCGACTTCTTCGTGGATCGTGCGGCACAACTCCCGGTTCGCAATCGTATCGCGAGACTCGCTGGCGCAGTCTTCGGGCAACGGTTGCGTGCGTCGCTTGATGTCGCGCGCCGCCGCTTTTCGCGAAGCCCGTAGCGCCACCGAGTACAGCCACGGTGCCAGCGGTTTTGTGATGTCGATCGTCTGGATTTGTCGCACCAACGCGAGGAACGTCGCCTGGAAAACGTCTTCGCAGTCGGCCGGGTTGGAGAGCGTCCGTCGGCAAACGCCCCAAACCAGCGACGAATGGCGTTCGACAATGAGTTCGAACGCCGCCTCATCGCGACTGACGGCATAGCGATTCAGAAGTTCCGCCACATCGCAATGCCGTCGATCGACGAGCACTCGGCGCGAGTGGGAAATGATCCGGTTCCAGTATGCGGCCATGCGAAATCTCCCCGTGCAGATAGCGTGTATCTTATATCTGCCCGCAGGGCGCGATTCGGCCCGGAGATTTTTGCGGGATGCGACGGAGGCGAACAATGTGGGTTTCCCTCGCTGGCGCGTCGGGCTAACATTTTCGGCGGATTAATTCCTCGTCGCGGAATCGATCTGGGAATGGATTCGCGCGCGCGCATCATCGGGGAGTTCTGGCCCTTCCGCCGGTGGCTCGCTTCGCAGAAATTCACCTGTCGCTCGATCGATTTCCACGAGTTGCGAGCGAAACCGCCGACAGGCGGCACACACGATTCGATGAAAGCCCAAGACCAACCGTTGGCCCGCAGGGAGATCCGCATCCAGTTGCAGCGACGTCAGCTCGGCGGCGCGACGACACGAGATCATGATCGTTCACTTTCGGGTTCGGGATTGCCATACCAGTTGACGGTCAGACACCGCCAGAGGCGCGACCGCGAGCGGTGCAAGATCACCCACAAGTTCGACGTGGAGATGCCCAGTTCCTGACAGACTTCCTCGCCGGTTTGTTCGTCGAGTTGCCAGAGCACGAAGACTCGTCGCATCCGCGTGGGAAGCGTATTGAGGCAAGCCTGCATCACCTTCCAGAATTCCTCGCGATTCAACTCCGTATCCGGCGCATCCGCATCCCATTCCTCGGGCGATTGCCGCCACTTGCCGAGCGACGTGAACTGTTCGTTGAGCCATTTGTCGTCGGAAAGCGTTACGCGCTTCTGTTCGCGGATGGAACTCCGTAGCCAGTCGATGATCTTGTGTTTGAGAATCGCCGTCAGCCAAGTGCGAACCTTCGAGCGTTTCGTGAACCGCTCGTGTCCTCGCCACGCGGCCAACAGCGTTTCTTGCACTAAATCCTCGGCCACATCGGCCCTTCGCACTTTGCTGAGTGCAAACCGATAGAGTGCCGATCCGTGATCCTCGAGCCAACGATGAGGCTCGAGCGATTCCGGGCTGGCCGCGTCTTCCGCTGAGGCTACATCCGACTTCATACGATGCCACTCGAGACAAATAATCGCAACGGTACGCGAATCGTTTGTCGCAACTCGCAATGAGACCTTACACAAGAGTACGGCATTTTCTCAAGAACTTTGAACCGTGCGAAACGCGATTTGACATCGTCAAATGTTACGAGCAGTCGGATTCTTCGACGCTTCGCCCTCGAATCGACACCCATTCGACCCATGGCGGTTTGACCGGGCAAGAATCGGATTCTAGGCTTCAGTCGCCTTTACTGATCCGTTCGATTATCCCGACGGGCGACATGCGCGACGAGCTTCCCGTTTACCATTCTGCTGCGGATCGTTTCCTCGACATCGTCTTGTTATTCGCGCCTGCGCTGTTGCTGGGTGCGCTCGCTGCGGAATCGTGGTCGGCGACGTTGGGCATTGGTGCTATCGTGTTTGCGGTGGTCGGTGCGGCATTTCTGCGTTCGCGAAAAGTGTGGCAGCCGCCTGCCAGTGGCGCGATCATTTTGCTCTACTTGCTCGCATTCGGTTGGTGTTGGCATCAAACGCGGAACGGCTCTGGGACGTTGGCCCCTGCGGTTCGCGGCATCTTGTTGCTCATCGCCGTCGTCCTCACCGCACTCTACGACTTGTACCGAACGGGGGCCGAACCGCGACGCCGCGCGAAGCACTTTTGCGCACGCATTTGCAATCGCCAATTCTGGCCATCGCAGCTTTCGGACATCCGCGCGTTGCCCGAAGTCCGCGGCCTCCGCGATGCCGTCGCCATCGAGCCGGGGCCGGTGTTTCCGCTACTGACCGACCCCAACATGAATGTGCGAATCGCTGCATTCTCGGCACTCGATGGCCGTACGGCGTGGCGTTCCCGCGAGGCCGCAACGGTGCTGAATGCGGCCCAGCGAGCGAGCGAGCCGAGCGTCCGCAGTGTGGCCGTCGCCGCGTTGGCGACGATCGACGATCCCGCCGTGGTGCAAGGCTTGGCGGAGTTCCTGCGCGACCCGGAAGCCGAGGTTCGCGCGGCCGCCGTGGCTGCGATTTTGTCGCAGCGCGGGCGGAAGTGGGCATTCGTTCGCGATGCCGTCCGCGCGTATCTCAGCGATGCGAAATTCACTAGCGATGGCGGGCTACCGGGGGCGACCGGTTACCTGCCCGTTATGGCCACCTGCGACCTGACCGTGTGGGCCGGTGAACCCGAACCGCTCGGTGGCCGGGCGGTACGATCGCTGGTCGATCATTACTCGCGGATTCTGGAAACGACGGGCGATTACGATCTCGTCACCGATCTCGCGCGGCACGTAACCGACCCGCACACGCCGGCCGGTCTGCGCGTCGAATTGGCTGCGCTGTTGCGGTCGTTCGAGCATCTCACGCCAGAACTGCTCGATCGCATGACGAATTCGGACCAGCCCGGTGCGGTGCGGTTGCTGGCAGCCGAAGCGATTTTGACCGCCGACCCGAACGACTCCGATGGGATCGACGTGCTGCGCGGCCTCGGACGGCAGCCCAACCGCGAGATGGCCCTGGCGATTGCCCGCGTGCTACAACAACGACTCGGCATCGATTTAGGCCTGCCAATGCAGGGAATCGCGATGAACAGCAAGCAAGCGGGCGAAATCGCCAAGCGCGTGCTGCAATGGGCCACGGGCCGCACGATCAACGGCCTGCCCACCCCCGGCGTCGGAATGCCACCACTCACGCCCGCCCCTCGAAATTCTTCCGAGAGCGCCGGTTCGGTGCCGATGTTGCCACCCGCCAAACAAATGAAACTCGGCCGCAAACCCTGGTAGATTTCTTCGCAGTCGAAAAGAAGATCGCCTTGACCGAGCGGCGAATCCTTGGAAACGACTTCGTACCAAGAGTTACTCATCGTCGTCCGTGTGGTTTCGGAGCCAAGAAAGACTAATTTTCGGTGATTCGGGGCGCTTTTGTTAATCGATCGCATCCCTCTTGCGTCGTGCGAAGCACGACGCACAGGCGAGCGGGGTGTGTAAGCACCCTGATCCTTCCTGTGTCGCAGACAACCTCAATTTCAATGAGACAATCTCTACCCATATACATTGCGCAAGACAC
>JAYVXI010000185.1:0-37393 GCA_043785305.1 Limnoglobus sp.
GAACGCCGTCACTCCTCGCTGGGGTACGTGGCCCCAGCGAAGTTCGAAGGTAACGAATACTCCTAACTGTCTGTCCGTTTTCCGTGGGGAAGTCCAGATAGCCAGTCTCACGCGATTCACGTGCGATCCGATACGCCGTGCCCGCGCTTCGCTCCGAAGACTACGCGGCGCGGCTAAACGGGGAATGCCTTCCTAGTTCTTCGCCCCAGATGCGGTCATTGCGAGCGCCGTGAACTCGGTCGCCAGTCGCTTTGAGAGTGCGTCGACGCTCTTGCAGATGGCGTCCCACTCGCTTTGTGGCATCCCGATTGGGCACGGGTTCGAGTTCACTTCGATGTACGCTTTGGCCTTCGGTTCGGTGCCACTCGGACGCAGGCACACCTTCGCGGAAATGCCATCGGTGCCGGCCATGCGGAAGATCAGGAAGTTGCGTGCGGCCTTGTCGGTGTCGCCTTTGAATGGCCCCATTCGGCCGTTTTCGTCGCGGAGGTCTTCGTAGCTCGTGACCGTCATGCCACCAATCGCTTGCGGCGGCGCGGCCCGCAACCCGTCGAGCATCCGCGTCATATTTTGTTTGCCTTCCAGCCCGGTCATGACGATGTTGACCGTCTCGTTTTTGTAGTAGCCGAACTGCCGATTCACGTCGTCGAGGTAATCGACCACCGTGCGCTTCTGGCGCTTCTGGAACAGCGCGAGTTCGGCGAGCAGCAGCACGCCACATGCGGAGTCTTTATCGCGGAAATGCGGCGTCGCCATCACGCCGTGACTCTCTTCGGTGGCGATCACGAAATCTTCGGGCGTGCCATACACATCGCCGTAATGCCCCTGCGATTCGAGTTGCCACACGACATCGGCGTGATACTTAAAACCGACGAGCAAGTCGCCGATGATCTGCGCGTTGAAGTGCCGGGAAATCCGCGTGATCTGGCCCGTTGTCACTTCCGTGGTAATCACAATCGGCGACGCGGGCAGATCGCCCGCTGCGGCCAACCGTGCCAACTTGAAGTGCGTTAGCAATGCCGCAATTTCGTGCCCGTTCAGGTAACGGTAATCGCCCTTGCCGTCCGCACTCGTGCAAACCTTCCCGCCCAATCGGTCCGCATCGGGGTCGGTGGCGAGCAGAATATCGGCCTGGTTTTCCCGTGCCACGCGCTCCGCACGATCGAGGCATTCCGGCACCTCGGGATTCGGCGTTTTCGTCACGTTCGAGAACTGCCCGTCGGGTTCGTTTTGCTCCGGCACGGGGATCGGGCGGAAGCCCTGGGCTTCGAGCACTTCCCCCGCACACATGCCACCAACACCTTGCAATGGCGTGAACACCACGCGAATTTCGTCGAATCGCGGTGGCGGAATCAGGCTCTGTTTGCGGCACAATTCGATGTACGCATGGTGCGAACGATCTTCGAGATAATGCACCTTCCCACTGCGAACCGCTTCGGGCCACGGCAGATGTTTGATCGCCTTCACGCGGTCGACGAACTCGCTCATCAGTTGATCTTCGGGTGGCACCGGTTGCGCGCCGCGTTCGTCGTAAAACTTGCTGCCGTTGTCGTCCGATGGGTTGTGGCTTGCGGTCATGTTTAGGCCGCCATGCGCGACCAGAAACCGGATCGAGAACGACAGTTCCGGCGTCGACAGATACTTCTTGCTATCGGCGGGTAGGATGTGCGCGTGAATGCCGTTCGCGGCGTAAATCCCTGCGGCGTACTGGCAGAAACTCCGGCTCGACAGGTGCAACACGGGGTTCGGCAACGCGGGGTTGTACACGCCGCGTTTGTCTTCGAATTGCCGCACGTCGTAGGCGAGTACGACCTTCAGATTCGCCTCGCCGGGGAAGCGCTGTTTGAGGTAATCGCAGTGCCCCTGCACGCTCGCGCCGAGCGTCCATTCGTTCATCCGATTCGGTCCCACGCCGACCGCACCGCGTCGCCCGCCCGTGCCGAACGGCATCACCTGATAGAACGAATCGAGCAATATCGACCACTTTTCATTCGCGATCAGCCATTCGAGTTGCGGCTTGTACGCGGCATAATCGGAGTGCGTCAGCCAGACGTTGAGGTTCTCGACGGCCTTCGCTTTCAGCGCCGGGTCGGCGTCGATGTTCTGAAAACCCGACCGTACCGCAGCAAGTCCATCCATCGCAATCACCTCGATAAACCGTCGTTCCGATGATGTTGCCGTTTTAGCAAAACCGTGCCGCAAATCGACGGTCATCGCGAAGCCGATCGCGATCTATTTTTCCTTCGCCCTCACCCGTCGCATCGGTTACAACTGGCAACGTACATCCACCACTCTCACTGCCGGTGATACCGATGACCTCACGCTTACTGTTCAGCTTGCTCAGTGGTTTCCTCACCTCAGCGATTGCAATGGCGGAGCCACCGGAGATTCTGTTGTGGCCGAACGGGATGCCCGAGCCGAAGGTGCAGACGGCACTTCCCGAGGCGATCCAGAAACCGGCGGATGCGATTCAGCGGCGCTCGAATGTGTCGAAGCCACGGTTGGTGGTTTACGACGCGGTCGAAGCCAAGCGAACCGGTGCGGCAACGATCGTCGTGCCGGGTGGCGGCTTCGGCATCCTCGCCGACGAACACGAAGGTTCCGAAGCCTGCGTTTGGCTCAGTAAACAGGGTATCACCGGGTTTCTGCTACTACACCGTTGCCCGACGAACAAGCATACGGAAGCGAGCGAAGGCCCCGTACAAGACACGCAACGTGCCGTGCAACTCGTACGTCAACAAGCCGAGAAATGGAAAATCGACGCCAAGAAAGTCGGCGTGCTCGGCTACTCCGCCGGCGGGCAGGTGACGCTGATCGCCGCCACGAACGAGCCGAAGTTTGCCGGTGCAGACGATCTGAAAACGTCGCACAAACCCGACTTCCTCGTGTTGGCGTACCCGTATCGCATCTACGACGAACAGAAGAAAGCATTGCGTGCGGACATTCACATCGACGCGAAAACGCCGCCGACATTCATCGCCCAAGCGGGCGACGATACGGCCTCGTTACCGCAAGGTAGCACGTTGTTGTTTCTCGATCTGCTGAACAACAAAGTGCCCGCCGAGTTGCACATTTACGAAAAAGGCGGCCACGGCTACGGGATGCGCGCGAAGCCGAACGCGACCGGCCCCACCGACTGGGGCCATCGCGCCGAAGACTGGCTACGCCTGCGCGGCCTAGGCGCGAAGTGACGATCCACTTTCGACCAATATCAATACAACAATAACTGCCGAACCGCCTTCGACGAAAGTGTGCCATGCCTATTTCCGTTCGCTGCGAATCGTGCGGTCAGGGGCACAAAGCGCCCGATATTCTGGCCGGCAAGACGTTGAAGTGTCGCAAGTGCGGCGATCCACTAACAGTACCCGAAGCCGTGCCAGCGGAACCGGAGTTCGATGCGGCCCAGTTTTTGTTGCAATCGGATGACGCTGCACCAGCGAAACCGTCTCGCGATCCGTACCCGGAGTCGATTCCGTCGCCAGCGGCGGTGAATAAGAAGTCGTCGAACGTTTCCAACTTGCCGCCACTGACCACGAACGACCCGCCGTTGTGGCGACGCTATCTGCACTGGGTGCTGGTACTGGCGCTGTTGCCGCTCGCGGTTTCGATGCTGAGTAAGCCCAACGAAGAGGACATTCTCGATCGTCTTCTCAAGTCGATGAAAGATGCCAGCCCAGCGGAACAACAGCGATTTGAAGACAAGTTGTTGAGTGCCAAATCGATCGACGACATCTTCGTGAATTTACCGGGCCAGAAACTCGACGGAGCGTTTCTGTCGCGTTCGACATCGGCACACTGGCTGATGGCGCTTGCTGCGACGATTCTGTACATGGTGTTCTTCATGTACCTGGCATCAGATGGTTCCGCCAAAGCGTTACAGGTGCTCACCGTCGGGCTGATTACGGCCACCGTTGGCGTGGGGTTGCTCTTGCTCGTGCAGTGGATCGCCTCGTTCACCGATGGCCGCATCCTCGTTGGCAAGAGCATCGTCGTGTTGTTTTTTTACATCTTCAAGTTCATCGCGTTCTCGTACTCGGCCGCCAGCGACCCGGAAAATGGCTTCTTGCTCAGCTTTCTCGGTTACACGCTCGGCGTTGGCTTGCTCGAAGAACTGACGAAAACGATCCCGCTCTTCTGGCACCGCAACGAGGAGAACGGACGCGATACAAACTGGCGGGGCATCTTCATCTGGGGCCTGGCCTCTGGGGCGGGCTTCGGCATTGCCGAAGGGATCATCTACTCCAGCCGTTATTACAACGGCATTACTGGCCCCGGCATCTATGGGGTGCGCTTTCTATCGTGCGTGGCACTTCATGCGATCTGGTCCGGTTCGGTCGCCATCACACTTTACCTCAAGCGCGATCACTTCGATGGTATCGAAGAATGGTACGGCTGGATTTGGCCGACACTCGCCGTGATCGCGGTGCCGATGAGTTTGCACGGCCTCTACGATACTTGCCTCAAAAAAGATCAAAACGGGCTGGCGCTACTCGTCGCCGTCGCCAGCTTCGGGTTCCTCGCGTTCCTCACCAGTCGCCTCTACGGCAAAGACGATGAAGCCGCAAAAGCGGCGATGCTCAAGGAATACAAACGTCGAAAGTCGGCAATGGCGTGATGGGCAACGGTCACACTTTGCCCTGGCGGAGTGCCAATCGCGCTCCGCCGGCGGTGCCGATGAACCCGGCGTCGGAGCCGAGTTTCGCGAAGGCAATCTTCACTTTCTTCACGGGGTGCGGCAGTCCGAACCGCGTCGTGTATTCGTGAATCTTCGCGCGGAACGACTCGGCCACCGCCATGCCGCCGCCGAACACGATCATCTCTGGGTCTACGGTGGCGATCAACGCACACGCGCCCAACGCCAGATAATACGCGGTGTCGTCGACGATCTTCATCGCGAGAACGTCGCCTTCACTCGCGAGTTGGAAGATCACCTTCGCGGTCAAAACATCGTCGTTGGCGGTGTAATACTCTTTCAATTTTGAAGGTCCGCGATAGGTCGCCAGTTCTTCGCGGGTTCGCCGGACGACGCTCGATGCGCTGCCGTAAGCCTCGAGGCAACCGCGCGAACCGCACCCGCAGAGGCGGCCGTGGATCGGCGATTCGATCCGCATGTGGCCGAGTTCGCCACCGTGGCTGTGCTCGCCTTCGACGATGAAATCGTCGAGGATAATCCCGCCGCCGACGCCGGTGCCGAGCGTGAACATCACCATGCTGCGGGCTTCGCGACCGGCACCCACCCAGTATTCGCCGTAGGTCGCGGCATTCGCATCGTTCTGGTAAACCGTCGGCAAGCCGAACGCCTTCTGAATGTGATCGCGAACCGGCACGTTCTTCCACGGCTTCAGGTTCGGCGGGTCGAGAATCAGCCCGGCTTTGATGTCCATCAACCCCGGTGTCGCCACGCCGATTGCGGTAATTTCGGGCATCGACAGTTTCGCCGCCGCCACCGCGCGCCGGATCGTTTCGCACATCGTTTCGAGTCCCGCATCCTGCCCGCGTTCCGGCTCGGTGGCCATCACGACGGGCGTCGAGAGCGGCAAACCCTCGTCGTTCACGACCGCTGCCTTCATCGTGGTACCACCCACATCAAGCCCAACGTAATGACCGGCGGATGCCATGACTGTCTCGGATAAAGGAAGGGAATGTTCATGTGGTTATACGAACGGCAGGTCGTAACGTGGAAGTCTCGTCGCCCTGCCATTTTCCGCCGTTCGAGCGTACTCTATCCGATGCGTGTGGAATCTGTTACCCTTGGATAGAGTTCATCCGCTTGGGAGTGTTTATGATTGCCAAATTCTGCCTTCGCGTCGGGGTTGTTGTTGCCGTCATTGCGGCGCAACTGGGCACGGCACGCGGTCAGGGGCTTTCGGCGGGAAATCTCGCGACGATTAAGGCCGCGACGGTGTTTATCCAAGTCGGCAAACCGGGCGGCGCGGGTGCGACCGGTTCGGGGTTCCTCGTCCGGGTCGATGGCGATACGGGCTACATCGTCACGAATAACCACGTCATCGACGTCTCGGATTTAATGGGCGACAACACGGCGGCGGTGCCGATCCGCGTCGTCTTCAACAGCGGCACGCCGACCGAACGCACCGCACCGGCCCGCGTTGTCGCGGCATTGGAACAGCCCGATCTGGCCGTGCTCAAAGTCGAGAAGATGAAGGATCTGCCGAAGCCACTCGATTTATCCGACCCGCCGAAGCTCATGGAAACGAGCACGGTGTACGTGTGCGGGTTCCCGTTCGGCGCGAAGCTCGCATCGGCCGACAAGAACCCGGAAATCAGCATCGGCACCGCCACCGTATCGAGTATTCGCACCGATAAATCGGGGCTGGTTACGAACGTGCAATTGAACGGCGCGCTCAATCCCGGTAACAGCGGCGGGCCGGTGGTGGCACCCGATGGCAAGCTCGTCGGCGTGGCCGTCAAGACCGTACGCAATGCGGGCATCGGCCTCGCGATTCCCCAGCACGAAGTCGCGACGCTGTTGCGTGGCCGCACGGGAAAAATGCTCCTGCTGCCGAAATCGAACGCCCCGAGTGAAGGTGAAATTCCAGCGACGATACAAGTGGAACTGCTCGACCCGTTCTCCAACATCAAGAGCATCGCGGGGTACTACATGCCGGTGCGGCCGAACGTCGTCGCACCGGAACTCGTCGCCCCCGGTATCTTGCCCGGCCTGATGAAAATTCCGCTCAAAGTGATCGACGGCAAAGCCACCGCCGAGGTGATGTTGCCGAACGCGATGACCGGTGCGATCATCCTGCAACTCGAACTCGATTATACGAACAGAAAGATCTACACGATCCCCGTGACGATCGGTTTGGGCGACGACCGGATGGCACCCAAAGGGCCAGGGTTTCGGCCATCGGCGAATGGAAAGTTGAAGTTGCCGAGCGGCATCGAACTGCCGTTCCCCAGCGACACCCGCCCGGCGAAATCCGATGGCACGGACATCAGCGAGATCAATCGCACGCCGGAAGCGTACCTCGACAAGCTCGTCAAGCTCGACGCGATCAGCCCGTGCAGCACCTCCGAAACCGGCGGGCTTTACGAACTATACGTCGAGACCGAAGCGGGCAACGCGCCGTCGAACCTTCGATTGACGATTTCAAAAGACCTCGCATTGCAGGTGCAAGACCTCGGCGTGCAAGAGTTCCTGCCGAACCCCGTCGCACAACTGAAGTTCGCCGTGCGCGTCGTCGGCAAGGTGAAGAAGCCGATCGGCCGCGATGCGCGACACATTATCGAGATCGAGGAATTGTCGTTCTTGAACGAAGACGCGACGCTGTCGCCGACGTTGAAGTCGGAGACATCGGCACCCGGCGGTAAGCCGACACTGTCGCTCGTCAACCGCTTCCCGGACAAATATAGGGGGCAAATTCTCACGCTGAATGGCGCACTGATGGGCGTGCGAACCGCCGGCAAAGGCTACGGCGTCGAACTCGGTAACGAGAACAACGCGAAGCCACTCAACCTCGACATCTTCGTCTCGAAAGAGATGTTCGCGCTGGTCGATAGCGACGTGCCGAAAGAGTTGTTGCGTTCCCCGGCGAAGGTGACGATCGTCGTCGAAACCGTCGACCCGCGTTCGGGGCATGGCTTCATCGGCGTCACGAAAATCGAACTCCTCGACGAGTCGGGCAAGATCGTTAAGACGCTGAACAGCACGGGCAAAATCGACTACCCCGCCGTGCAGGCGGCCATCGTGAAACCAACGGAACGCACCGCCGAGAAAGCGGTTGCACCCACCGATGCGAAACCCGTCGTCATGCCCCCAAAGGACACTTCTTTGATGATTGGGGTCGGCGTTGGCGCGGCGGTGATCTTCCTCGCCGGTGGCGGCGTCTTGTTTTATATTCTGAAGAAGGCGAGCAAAGCGAAGGCGGATAACGACGAGTACATTACCGAAGATCGCCCGAAACCGAAGGCGAAACCACCGAGCGCGAAGCCCAAGCCAACGAAAACCGACGATAACCCCTTCGAGAACTTTTAGCGCGGTCGCCACGAAACGCGACGCATAGGCGAGCGGTGGGCGTAAGCCCACTGATCCTGCCACTGTCGTGCGCAACAGGAATGGACAGAGATTGTCGCACCGTAATCGAGGTTGTCTCCGATTCAGGAAGGAATCAGTGGGTTTACACCCACCGCTCGCCAAGAATGGGAAAAACCACAAAACTGCAACCTGGCTTTGAACCATACGCGAAACTACTATGCAAATCGGTCTTTTTGGCGGTACGTTCGACCCGATTCACCACGGGCATTTACTCCTTGCGGAGCGATGTCGCGGCGATGCGGGCCTCGATGAAGTCTGGTTTCTGCCGAGCTATCAGCCGCCGCACAAACACGGCCCGTCGATCACGAGGTTCGAGCACCGCTGCGAGATGGTGACGCTCGCCACCACGGGGCAACCGGCGTTCCACGTAGAAGCGATCGAGAAAGAACTGCCGCCGCCGAGCTACACCGCGAACACCATCGCCGAACTGCGGATGCGGCACCCCGAACACGAATTTTCGCTGATTGTCGGCGCGGATTGCTTGCCCGATATTCCGAAGTGGCACGACCCGCCACGACTCCTCGAACTCACTTCGCTGATCGTCGTCCCGCGCCCCGGCACGCCACTGTGGACGGCTACGGAACTCGCTACTGCCATCGGGGTGTCACCGTCGAACGTGCGAATGCAAACCATCGACTGCCCGCTCATGGAACTCGCCAGCCGCGACATCCGTACGCGCGTCGCCGAAGGCAAAACGATCCGCTATCTAGTACCCCGCGCCGTCGAAGAGTTCATCCGCGAACGCAAGATGTACGCGAAGTAAATCCATCACGCCTGCTGTTCGCGGACGTTGAACTCGAGTTTCCAGCGTTGTTTGCCGTCGCGGCTGTAACACCAGATTTCGAGTTGGCCGACTTCCGTCACCTTGCTGTGCAGGTGAACGGGGACGATGCGGCCACTGCCGCCTTTGCTATCGAGCGTGACGCGCATCGGCGTCAGCTCGTCGATCTGGTCTTGCCATTCGTCGATGATCGTGCCGGCGGGGTCTTCGCGGCGCAGGCTCGAACCGAGGAAGCGGAACTCGACTTCCTCGCCGGTGACGAGGCCGAACTCTTGCCCCGGCATGTCGGCTTCGGTGCCTTCTTCCATACCGAACGGCGCGACGCAAAGGGCCTTGAGTGGCGGCGACATTCCCGGAATGGCGGGTGCCGCGACTTCGACGCCGATGTAATACGCGCGAGCGGTGCCACCGCGAATGCGAACGCCTTTGCCGCGGCGAACCATGCCGTAATACGCCGCCCCCTTCGCCACTGCTTGATCGAGATCAGCACCCGACAGCGAGCGGATCGGCTCAGATTTCGCCGACTTCGCCCACGAGTTCAACACGCTCATAAAGCGATCGCGGAGCGCCGTCGCCTTGAACACGCCGCCGTTGAACAGCACCGCCGTCGGTAAAATTCCCGTGTCGCCCTTCTTCTTTTTGCCCGGTCGTTCGCGGCTGGCGAGCGCTTCCGCTTGCCGGTTCAAAAACTGTGCGAGGTGCTTCGTCACACCCGCATCGGCCACGTACGGCAGCCCGAGTTCCTGCAACCCCGCCGTTCGCGCGCGAAGCGGTTCGTCGTCCTTCGCGCATTCGGGGAAGAAGCCGTCGATCAGCACTTTCTCGACTTCGGCACGCGGCAAATCGTACTTGATCGACCCGCCGACTACGGAACGCCCCTTACCCAACACCGTCACCGGTGCGGACTTTTTCGTGCTATCGGAAAGCAGCAGTTCCTTCGCCGAACGACAGCCGTACGTCAGTTGGAGCATCTGATTCGCGTCGAGCTTCGTGCCCTGTTTCGCCAACACCGCAGCGGTGGTGTGCGCGAGCGCGAGGTCCATGTTATCGCCACCGAGCAGTAGGTGGTCGCCGACGGCGAGGCGGGTGAGCGAGAGGTTGCCTTCGACTTCGCCGACTTCGATGAGCGTGAAGTCCGAGGTGCCGCCGCCGAGGTCGGCGACGAGGACGAGATCGCCGACGCGGACGTCTTGCCGCCAGCGTTCGCCGAGCGAATCGAGCCACGAATAGAAGGCCGATTGCGGTTCTTCGAGCAGTGTGAGATGCTCGAACCCGGCGGCCTTCGCGGCCTCCACGGTGAGATCGCGGGCGGCGGCATCGAACGACGCGGGCACCGTTAAAATGATCTCTTGCGCTTCGAGCCGAAGTGCGGCAGCACCCTTGGCGATGCTCGCGTTCCACGCTTCCGCCATGTGCTTCAGGTAGCGCGTACTCGCTTCGAGCGGCGAGACTTTCCGACCCGTTTCGGTGGCGCGAAATGGTAAGATCGGCGAGCGGCGATCGACGCCCGAATGCCCGAGCCACGACTTCGCGGAGGCCACCAGCCGCGTGGGAACTTGCGAGCCGAACACGCGGGCATACTCGCCGACGCAGAAATCGCGGTCGGCATCCCACAGCAGTTTGAACGCCCCTGCCGGTTGCTCGCCCTCGCCGGGCAGATACAGAAACGACGGCAACAGCGATCGCTCTTCGACGACGCCCTGCGCGACGACTTGCGGGATCGCAAACACCATCACCTTCGCGGTCTCGCCGGCTTCCGTGTCGACGTAGGCGAGCGCGCAGTTCGTGGTGCCGAGGTCGATGCCAACGACGTAACGGGAGGAGCTCATGATCGTATTATCCCACCGGGACAAGCCCGTTGGCTCGTAAGTGTATTCGGCTATTGTGGCGAAATGACGACGATTGGCCGCGATTTCGCCAAGAACTTCTCGGCAATGTCTTCCTGGTAGCGGAGGATGCCCCCGAGGCTCTTGAAGTGCAATCGGGCCGATTTTGCCCGCACTTGGTCGAGTTGGCGGAGGAGTTTATCGACCCATTTCCCTTTCACATACGACTCGGGTAGTTCCTTAATCAGGTCTTCGCTGAGCAGGAAATCGCCGAGGCGATCGCCTTCTTCAAAGTTCTTCATTGCGGGCATGTCGAGTTCGCGGGCTTCTCGCAATACCTTCTTCAATGCGGAGCGTGCCTCGCGCAGAACGTGCATCAACTCGATGAAATCGTCTTGCGCGACGGGCTGCCCCGATGCACACAGTTCGTAGAAGAAGTGCGAACGCCCTTGGTGATAGCGTGCCATTTTGTACATGCTTTGAATCGCCATGTGGAAGCGGTAGCGGTTGATGAGTTCGTAGTAAATCTCATTGTTGACGCGATACGCCATCTGTACGAATACGAGGTAAGCGCGGCGATCGAGCGAGTGGAACCACTCGTCGCACTTTTCGAGTTTATCTTCGAGTTCCTTAACGAGGCGCTTAATCTTCCGACCGCGCTTTCCACCGGCTTTGCCTTGTACTTCGTCGAGTTCCTTCGAGATGTCTTTTCGTGCTTCGGCACGACCATCGACATCGGCGTAGAGTTTGCGATACACCGTGGCTAACCGCTCGTCGGTCCACGGCTCTTTGCGGATGAGTTCGTTGAGTTCGTCGATGTCGCCGGTGTCGATCATCCGGTCGTCGTAAACGCCTTCGTAACGAGCATCGTAGGTCGTTTCGGCATGTTCGTCGTCGATGAATTTTTGAATCGCCCGCGGGTCGGTTAGCTCGGTGCCTTTCGGCACTTTGGCGGACATGCGGTAGAACTTGTACGTCAGGCGTTCGCGCAAATCGATCGCACTATCGAAGAGAATCCAAGGCGTACGTTCGTCCATCGGCGCGACCACGAATCGCGCTTTGACGTTCTCTTCGCGGTCGTAATTCGACGGGTGATAATCGCCCGTGTCGCCGGGGTCTTCTTCCTCTTCGGGGTCGAAGACTTGCACTTTCTTCCCGCCCGATGGGCCATCGAGTTTCGGCGGCTTGCCGATGTGCGGATCCTTCTTTTGCTTGCGCAGAATGTCGGCGGCGGCATGTTGATGGAAATACAGGTCGGCGGTGTACAGTTTGTGGTCGGCGGCCTTGCGGAGTTCAAACATCGCGAAGTCGAGCGTCTCGGCTCCGAACTTCGTGCGCAGCAACCCGTGAACGATCGCATCGCTACCGGCAACGCTCGCGGCCACGAGGTCCGCATGGAATTCACCTTCGCGCATCACGTTCCGCCGCTGCGAGCTAATTAGATTCAGCACGCCGACCAACATCGAACGAATCGCCCAAAGGATGCCGCCGACGCAGATGCCGAACACCGTGAATCCGCCGCCCGCTTGTTTGAACCATTCGACGGTTTCATCGAGCCAATCGCGACCGCCGACGATGTCGAAAATGATGCGGTACACGACGTTGGTGTACGCCGAGACGAAGCCGCCTTGCGTGAAGTGGCCGAACTCGTGCGCGACGACGGCCTTGAACTCGCTGAGGTTTAGGCAGTTCACCAAACCCAGCCCGAGCAGCATGTCTTTCTTCGGCGGCACGAACAAGTTAATCAGGCTCGTTCGCGTGATGACGGCGGCGTTGACATCCGCCGAGACGAACATTTTTCGCGGTTCCTCGGCCCCGGTTTCCTCGCAGACCTGACGAATGAACGCGAACAGCGTCGGGTGCTCGCTCTCTTTCAGTTCGAGTTGCAGTTCCTTCTCGATCTCGTTTTTCTTGAAGAAGCCTTTCACGAGAAACGCAAAGATAATCCCGGACATCATCGAGCCGACGATGGCGAGTAACGACCAGCGTGCGACTTGGATCGCCAGCCAAATCGTCAGGAAGCCCGAGACGATCACCATCGTGAAATAGAACAGCAAAAAGACGAACAAACAAGCGAGTAGCATCCATTCTTGCGTCACGTACGAGCGCGGATATTCGGTGAGGTCATCGGGGACATCCTCCGGCGACGCAGGGTACGGTAGCGTGTTCGAGCGGGCCATTGATACCTCGCGGAGTCGAGCCAAAGTCCGATGGAGTGAAATTATACAGCAAGCACGGACAAGGCAAATCACCAATAGAGCGTGTCGAGGTTCACGTTTCCGCCGCACAACACGACGCCGACTGTGTGAATGTTCTGCAACTCCCGGAATGCATCGGATAGCACGACGCTTACGCCGACGGCGGCGCTCGGCTCGATGATGAGTTTCATTCGCTCCCAGATCAACCGCATCTTTGCGCGAATGTCGTCTTCGGTCACCGTGAAAATCGCTTCGACTTCGTCGCGGACAATCGGCCACGTCAACTGACCGAGGCTCGTCAGCAGGCCATCGGCGATGCTGTTCGGTGCGGTCTGCGGTTGCCAGATTCCGGCGGCTTTGGAACGTGCGGCATCGTCGGCACCGAGTGGCTCGGCACCGAACACGCGGATCGTCGGCTTCACGCCGCGCGACGCGATGCAGAACCCCGACAGCAACCCGCCGCCGCCCACGGGGGCCACGACGGCATCGAGTTCGGGCACGTCTTCGAGGAGTTCGAGCGCCGCCGTACCTTGCCCCGCAATCACGTACACATGATCGAACGGCGGGATGAGCGTGCCGCCGGTTTTGGCCACCCACTCGGCGGCGGTGCGTTCGCGATCCGCCAACGTCGGCTCGCATTCGATGACCTGCCCACCGTAGCCGATCACCGCTTGTTTCTTCACCGTTGCGGCCGTGTGCGGCATCACCACGTACGCGGGAATGTTCCGGAACTTCGCCGCCAGCGCGAGCGCCTGCGCGTGATTCCCGCTCGAATGCGTGACGACACCGCGTGCGGCAACATCGTCCGTCAGTGCCTGAACCGCGTTGGTTGCCCCGCGATATTTGAACGAGCCGGTCTTCTGCAAATTCTCGCACTTGAAGTACACGCGCCGCCCCGCGAGGCGATCGATCGTCTCGCACGTCAGCGTCGGCGTGCGATGGACTTTGCCGCGAATCCGCAGTTCGGCCTCGCGAACATCTGCGAGCGTGACGGCGTGTTTCATGTCGGTTCCTCGGGCGTGTTCCACTCGGGGCGGTCGTACTTTTCCATCGCGAGTCGTGCAGCATCATCGCGTTCATCATCCGTGAATGTGCCGCACGTGCCGCCGTACCGCATCGCGAACGATTCGAGCAAATGTCGTGCGATGGCGGCGCGACTTAACACGGTTTGCCGCGTCAGCGGGCTGACCCGTTTCGCGGCACTTCGCACGGTGTTTCCCTTGCGATTCGTGCCGATTCGTAGCAGGCTCGCCATCTCGTTCGCGTCCATGTCGTACGCAATCGTCGTGTGATGGATGACGACGCCACGCCGCCGCGACTGTGCGGCCCCCGCGATTTTACCATCCTCGCACGCGATGTCGTTCACGGGCACGTGATGCGCATCGATGCCAATTTCGCGCAATGCCAGCACCACCCACGCATCGCACACTTCGTAACTCCGGCGGATCGTCAATCCTTGCAACAACGTCTCCGGCAGGCAGAGCGAATAGGTGATCGTGGCGTGCGGTTGGACGAACATCGCGCCTCCGCCGCTGGTGCGTCGCAGGATCCGCACGTTAGCCCGTGCGGCTTCGTCCACGTTCACTTCGTTCGCGACCGACTGGCTGCGGCCGAGCACGATTGCGGACTCGGCCCATTGCCAGAATCGCAACGTCGGCGGCGCGGTGCCATCGGCGACACGGTTCGCAATCGCTTCCTCGAACGCCAAATTGAGCGATGCGGAAAGCGGCGTCTCTGGGATCATTCGCCACGGGATCGACTGCCAGGGCCGTGTCAGTTCGGCAACGGCTTCCGGTGTCATGCGACCGACACGCTCGATCGTCGGTTGCGTAGCCAAACCCTCGGCCACTGCGAGGCACGTGCTGTTCGCCAGTTCGAGGCCGAACGGAATCGCGGTGCGGATGTGCGCGGCCAACGCCTTCGCGGAAAGATCGGCTGGTAGATCGCTCAGCGCCGCAATCAGCGCGGCACGCACCTCGTCGGTTCGCGATTGCGGCTCGAATATCAGTTGCGCGAGTGCATCGTCGTTCATCGTGCGGCACCTCGAATGCGATTGACCCTGTTCGTGCCCGCAAACGATGGTAAAATCGGCTCAAATCCCACTTGTGCGAAGAACCCCCTGAACACGATGCCACCCACTTCACCCGAACCCAACGGCAGCGACGAGATGTTTCGCACGATGGTGCAATCGTCGGAACAGCAAACGCTCTCGGCGGCGCTGTCGAATGTCGGCGCGAATGTGCCGGGGTACGAGATCCTCGCCGAGATCGGTCGCGGGGGCATGGGCGTGGTTTACAAAGCCCGGCAACTGAAGGCGAATCGCATCGTCGCGCTCAAGATGATTCTGTCGGGCGGTCATGCCGGTATCGAGGAGCAATCGCGGTTCCGCAGCGAGATCGAAACGACGGCGCATCTGAAACATCCGGGCATCGTGCAAGTGTACGAAGTCGGCGAACATGCGGGGTTGCCGTACTTCAGTATGGAGTTTTGCGAAGGCGGATCGCTGGCGAATAAGACGCGCGGGCAGCAACTGCGACCGATGGCGGCGGCCGCACTCGTCGAGCGGATCGCCCGCGCCGTCGAGGCCGCGCACCTTGCGGGCATCGTCCACCGCGATCTGAAGCCCGGCAACATCATGATGACCGAAGACGGCACGCCGAAAGTCGGCGACTTCGGTTTGGCCAAACGGCTCGATACGAAAAGCGACGCGACCCGCACCGGCGCGATTATGGGTACGCCGAACTACATGGCCCCCGAACAAGCGAGCGGCAAAACCAAGACCGTCGGCCCCGCCGCCGATGTCTACGCGCTCGGCGTCGTGCTGTACGAACTGCTCGCCGGTCGTCCGCCGTTCGATGCCGACACCATCGCCGAACAACTGATGCTGGTGACGCAGAACGCGCCGCCGCCTTTCGAGGAGTTCCGCAAAGATGTCCCGAGCGATCTCGAAACGATCTGCCTGAAGTGCCTCGCGAAAGACCCGGCGCACCGGTACGCCACAGCAGGCCAACTCGCGGAAGATTTGCGACGGCTGCAAGATGGCGAAACGATTTCCGCCCGCCAGTGGCACGCCGTCCAGCGGTTCGCGTGGATGATCGGGCGAAGCCAGTACGACACGCACTTCGCCCGGTACGCGAATTTCTTTTTGCTCATCGCGCCGCTGATTCTGTTGCCCGAAATCTTCGCGACGATCATCCGCTTCGCCGAACTGCCGTTGTGGTGGATATTGCCGGTGTACGTGGCCCGGACCATCGCCGGACTCAGCCTGTTCTTGTACTTCGGGCAGGGGCGAATTTGGCCTGCGAACCCAGCCGAACAGCACGTTCTCGGCATGTGGGGCGGCTTCATTCTTACCGCGATGATGCTCCATGCGAACTTGCATTCCACGAGCGGATCGAGCCTCTATCAGGCGCTCGCGGCGACTTCGGCGGTGTCGCTGTTTTCGCTCGGCGCGATGTTCTGGGGCGGCTTCTATCTCTTCGGCCTGAGCTTCCTACTCGTCATCCCGATCATGTCGTTCGACGAACGCCTTTGCCCGCTCGAATTCGGAATCCTGTGGACGATCGTCTTGGTGTGGATGGGCCTACGCTTGCGCAAAATCGCTGCCGTACCGAAGTAAGGATACGAATATATCAACTGTCCTATTTGTCTGGAATGGCATATGGGTTGCTTGATTTCACTCAGAATTTTAACCGCAGAGGGCGCAGAGAACGCGGAGTAAAAATTCATGATTTCCGCACGGTTCAAATCGAGGCAGAAAACGGCGACCCCGATTGAACCACCCCATGATTTTCTTCTTTGCGTACTTTGCGCCCTCTGCGGTGAATGTTTTGATTTCGTTTTTCGATCACTGCCCAAATGGGACAGTTATTAAATTTCAGTTGCTAATGGGCTGCGTTCCTTGACAGACCGCACGTGCGTCCCCTACAGTCGCGATTGAAGACGTGCCCAAAATTGGTCGAAAGCGAGTCTACCGTGCCGATTCAAATGGAACTCAAGCGGATCATCATCAGCGAGATCGACGACACGCAACTCATCGTCCTGAAGGAACTCGAAGGCGACCGCAGTTTCCCGATTGTCATCGGCTTGTTCGAGGCGCACAGCATCAATCGCCGCGTCAAAGGCGAGTTGTCGCCCCGCCCACTCACGCACGATTTGATCGTGGCCGCCGTCGATGCGATGGGCGGCGACATTCAAGATGTCATCATCAACGACTTGCAGGAACACACCTATTACGCGAAGCTGCGGGTGCGGCACGAAGGCGAACTCATCGAGATCGACTGCCGCCCGAGCGATGCCATTGCCATCGCGGTCACGGCGAAGATCCCGCTCTACGTGAACGAAAGCGTCCTCGGCGACGCGCTCGACGAGGATTGAGGTTTTAACTCGTTTAGCCGCGACGCGCAGGCTTTGCGTAGCGGAGCGCGGGGAGCGTTGACATTCAGAAACTACGTCGTCGTTCGACATTCGGGGCCACGCTCCGCTACGAAGACTCCGCGTCGCGGCTAAACGAATACAGATTCAGGAGATTCCGATATGCGATGGTCGTTTACTGTCATAGCGTTGTCAGTAGCGTTTTCGGCAACGGCGGCGGAGCCGGTGTTGAAGGTGCCGGCGGGGTTCGAGATTGCGAAGGTGGCGGGTACGCCGCTCGTTCGATTTCCGGTGGTGGCGGAGTTCGACGACAAGGGCCGGCTCTACGTCGTCGATATGGCGGGGCCGCTGGTTCGCGAAGAAGTTGCACAACAAAAACCGTTGCACCGCATCGTTCGCCTCGAAGACACCGATGGCGATGGCACGTTCGATAAAGCCGTCGTGTTTGCCGATAAATTGCCGTTCCCCGAAGGCATTATGTGGCTCGACGGTTCGATCTACGTTGGCTGCCCGCCGTCCATTTGGAAGCTCACCGACACCAACGGCGATGGCGTCGCCGACGAACGCAAAATCTGGTTCGACGGCAAGACGATCACCGGTTGCGCGAACGATTTGCACGGCCCGTACCGCGGCCCCGACGGTTTCATTTACTGGACGAAAGGCGCGTTCGCCAAGCAAGATCACACGCTCGGCAACGGCAAGAAATTCAGCACGCGCGCCTCGCACGTCTTCCGCGCAAAACCCGACGGGAGCGCCCTCGAAGTGGTGATGACGGGCGGCATGGATAACCCGGTCGGCATCGCCTTCAGCGCGACCGGCGAGGTCATCGTTAGCAACACGTTCCTGCAACACCCCGCCGACGGCAAACGCGATGGCCTCATCCATGCCGTGCCCGGTGGCGTCTGGGGGAAAGATCACGACCCGATCTACGAACACCCGTGGACGTCGCCGAACCTGATGCCCGTGATGACGCACATGGGACCAGCCGCGCCATCGGGTATCCGCCGCTACGAGTCGGCACAATTCGGCCTCGAATATCGGGACAATCTCTTCTGCTCGCAGTTCAACTTGCGGAAAATCAGCAGGCACATTCTGGTGCCGAAAGGCTCCACATACGAGACGAAGGACAGCGACTTCGTGACCAGCGACAGCGCCGACTTCCACCCGACCGACATCGTCGAAGCCGCCGATGGCTCGCTGTTAGTCATCGACACGGGCGGCTGGTACAAGCTCTGTTGTCCGAGTTCGCAACTGGTGAAAGACGACGTCTTCGGTGCGATTTATCGCGTGAAGAAAACGGGTAGCCACACGCAAAAAACGATACCCGTACGGCCACTCGCGGCGGCTCCGAATGCCCTGCACGCGAGGCGGCGCGAAGCCGAAACGATCGCACGAAACGCCGATGCGAAAGAGGTTCCCAGATTGCTCGAAGGGCTTGCTGACGATACGAACGACCGCTATCTCGATCACGCGATCACGTACGCGCTCATTGCCATCGGCGATTTCGACGCGACTGCCATGGGGCTGTCACATGCTCACCCACACGTGAAACGCGGCACACTTTCGGCACTGGAAAACATCGACGCGAAGAAGCTGAAAGCGGCGAAGGTGTTGCCGCATCTCTCGGCCACCGACGCCGATTTGCGCGAAACCGCGTGGTGGATTGCGGCGCGGCACACCGATTGGGGAAGCGAACTCGTCGGCTATTTCCGCGAACGAATCTTAGCGAAAATGACTCCCGCCGAAGCCGAAGAACTGACGAACCGCCTCGCGCAGTTCGCCAAAAACGCAACGATCCAGCAACTGCTCAGCGAGTATCCATTGAACGGGATCGGGTTGAAGGCGATGGCGCGGTCCGGCATCAAAACTGTACCCGCAACTTGGCCCGCCACACTCGCACTTGCACTCGCCAACGACGCAACTCGCCCCGCCGCGCTGGCGACGATTCGCGCGTTGCCGATGAAGTCGTTACCCGAACCGCTGGTGAAATCGCTCCAAGTCGTCGGCGGAAATCCGAAGCTCGCCGCCGACCTGCGACTCGGCGCACTCGCGATCTTGAACGCGCCGCTGTCGGACGACCATTTCGCGTTCGTACTTGCGAATTTGCAGAGCGAACATCGCGGCAGCGCCGCCGAGGTTTTGACGCGGGTTCCGCTATCGACGCCGCAATTTCTGAAGGTCGCGTCGGTCGTGTCGGTCGCCAGCCCGCTCGAACTCGGCAAGCTGTTACTCCCCTTTGCGAAGTCGACCGATGAAGCCGTCGGCCTCGCGCTAGTCGCGGCACTTCACGAGCCGAAAGTGATGGCATCGATTCGCACCGAGCAACTGAAACCGATTCTGGAAAAGTATCCGGCGAAAGTGAAAACCGAGGCGGCGAAACTGTACGCATTACTCGATGCGGAGATTCTGAAGCAGCGTGAGAAGCTCGAACTGTTGGCGAAAGAACTGCCGGTGGGCGACCTGCGGCGCGGGCATCACGTGTTCAACAGCGCGAAAGCAGCGTGTGCGACGTGCCACAAGATCGGCTACGTCGGCGGCGCGATCGGCCCCGACATGACGCGGATCGGCAGCATCCGCACCGAACGCGATCTGCTCGAAGCGATCGTCTACCCGAGTGCCAGTTTCGTCCGCAGTTACGAACCGGTGAGGGTGACGACGAAAGATGGCATCGTCCACAACGGCATCTTAAAGAAAGACGCACCCGACGAGATCATCCTCGTGCTCGCCGCCGACAAAGAGGTGCGCATACCGCGTTCCGAGATCGACGAATTTCGCATGGGCACAGTGTCGATCATGCCCGCCGGGTTGGACCAGCAATTGACGAAGCAAGACCTCGCCGACCTCATCGCGTTCCTTCGTGCGAACAAATAGTTTCGGCCAGTACGGCCATGCGTACTGCGAGGCCGTTCTCGACTTGTTCGAGGATCGCCGAGTTCGGGCCGTCGGCGACATCGGGGGTAATTTCGACGCCGCGATTGATCGGTCCCGGTGCGAGAATCAGCACGTCGGGCTTCGATGCCTTCAACCGTTTCCCGTTCATGCCATAGAGGTGCGCGTATTCTCCGACGGATGGGAAGAACGCGCCGCGCTGGCGTTCGAACTGCACGCGAAGCAGATTCACGACATCGCAGCGGTGGAGAATCGCATCGAGATCGTGCGCGACTTCGACGTCGAACTGCTTCACCTCATTCGGGACGAGCGTCGGTGGCCCGCAGACGATCACCTTCGCACCGAGTTTCGTGAGGCCGTGAATGTTGCTGCGGGCGACGCGACTGTGCGCGATGTCGCCGACGAGCGCCACGGTCAGCCCGGCGACAGTTTTTTTCTTCTGGCGAATCGTGAAAATATCGAGCAACCCTTGCGTCGGGTGTTCGTGTGCGCCATCGCCCGCATTGATGATCGATACGCGCGGCTGCAAACTCCGCGTCAGCGCGAGCGGCGCGCCCGACGACCCGTGCCGCACGACGACGGCGTCGATGCCCATCGCTTCGATGTTGCGTGCGGTATCGAGAAATGTTTCGCCCTTCGAGGTGCTCGACCCACCCGACGAGAAATCTTGCACGTCGCCACCGAGCCGCCGCACGGCCAAGCCGAAGCTGATTTTCGTCCGCGTCGACGCCTCGAAAAACATCGTGACGACGAGCTTACCCTTCAGGTCGTCGCGTTTCGGTTTGCTCACCCCGACGCCGTGATAGTTTTCCGCCGAATCGAGGAGCCGCGTAATGTCCGCCGCAGTCAGGTCTTCGAGGCCGAGGAGGTGGCGCATGATCGTTCCCGTCGCTTTCGTTCGGTGTGTTCCCGATGTTGTACGGCACGACACGCGAGCCGCGTATCCCACAACGTATCCCACAACGATTCCACAACGATTCCGTTTTACCTCGAATGGAGTTTCGTGTACTACTCTGGAAAAGTCGTGCGATCGGCCTAACTTGCACGGAACGGCCCTTCGGTAACATTCGCGCGAATGAGGTGATCGGTGACAGACGCGGTTCTCACTCCTGAAGCAACGACGCCCTTATTGCCCACGAAGCCAGAGTTGGAAGCGTTGTTCCTCCAGAAACATGGCTCTCTCCAAGCCGTCGGTTGGGCACCGCGACGTCGGTTCCGCTTCGGATACTTTTTTCCCACTGATGTCTACGAATGCCTCGTCGGCAAGCTCGTTACGCCGGGGTGTACGTGGCTCGATGTCGGCGGCGGGAACGCGATCTTCCCTGAGAACAAGAGCTTGGCGCAAGAACTCGCGTCGCGATGTGCGAAAGTCGTCGCCGTCGATCCGAGCGCGAATGTGCTGCAAAATAAGTTCGTTCACGAATCGCACCGCTGCCTGTTGGAAGAATACAAGACGAGCGAGCAGTTCGATTTGGCGACGATGCGAATGGTCGTCGAGCACGTCGGTGCGCCGAAGGAGTTCGTGGCGGCGCTCGCGAAGTTGGTGAAGCCCGGCGGCACCGCAGTCGTGTACACGGTCAATCGCCGCTCGCCGATTACGATGCTATCGTGGTTGATTCCGTTCCGGTTGCACCATCCCATCAAGAAGTTGTTCTGGGGCGGCGAAGAAGAAGATACGTTCCCGGTGCAATATCTCATGAACACGCGGGCCGAACTGCGCAAGCTATTCGAGCAAGCCGGCTTCGCGGAGCAAGCCTTCGCGCAACCCGATGATCTCTCGACGTTCGGACGTTTCCGCTGGCTGAACTATCTCGAACTGAAAATCTGGAGTGGCTTCCGCCGCCTCGGTATTGGCTACCCGGAGAATTGCCTGCTGGGCGCGTACCGCCGTAGTGGTGGCGAGTGACGAGTGGCCACTTCTTACTAACCACTCGCCACTACTGCTATCCCACGAACACGCCGCCCGTGAATCCGCTGATCGCATCGAAGTCGAACTGTGGGGTGGGGGAATAGTGCCAAAGTCATGTCATCGGACGGACTCTGGTGTTCTCACATCCCGCGCCGAAACGGCTTTCCGGCGCGGTACAGGATCAATCGCGTTCGATAATCGTCGGCGAGGCCCGTAGTGGGGGGCATGTCGGTGGCGGGGGTGGCCTCGGCGAGGGTGATCGCTTTTTCGATCCAGTGGATCGCTTTCGGGAAGTCGCTCGCCTCGGCGTACGCGGCGGCGAGCGTGTCCATGTGGCCGTGTTCTTTCCAGTGGTCTAGCTCGCAACAGCGCGTGGCGAACTCGATGGCCTGCGTGCCGTTGCGTATCGTGGCGTCGGGCGATGTCGCCCAGATCCAGGCGATCTGGTTGTAGCACGGCACGGACTCCGGATCGCGCTTCAGTACCTGGAGTTGATCCGCCACCGCGAGCGCATCGTCGCCTTTGCGGTAGTGCAACCCGGCCCGCAGTGCATAGGCACTCTGACGATTCGGATCGGCGGCGAGGATGTCGTTGAGTTCGACGAGCGCGCGATCCCAGTCGCGAAGTTCGATGTCGCACATCGCACGCAATTCTAACGCGATTGGCATTTTCGGCGACAGCGCCAAGATGCGTTCCGCACCATCGCGGGCTTCGACGTAATCGCGCATCTGCACCTGAATCATCGCGCGTTGCAAGATGGCGGCGACGTCGTGCGGGTCGCGTGCAGAGGCTTCGGCGAAGTCGGAGAGTGCCCCAGCACGGTCACCCATCGCTTGGCGGGCAGCCGCACGCGCCTCGTATGCGAGTGCGAAATCCGGGTTGGCAATCAATGCGAGGTCGGCATCTTCGATGGCTGCCGCGAAGTTCCCGCACTCGGTATGCAGTTTTGAACGCCGCGCCAGATACTGCTCCGCGTTCGGCGGATCCATCCGTATCGCGGTCGCATAATCGCTGAATGCCGTCGTCGAATCGCCGCGCTCCGCGTGGCAATGCGCACGGATCGCGTGTACATCGGCGCGGCCCGGATCGAGTTCCATCGCCGAGTTGCAATCGAGCGCCGCATCGTCGAAACGCTTTTGCTTCAACAGTTCGCCCGCACGTTCGGCAAGCAGTTGGGCATCGGTCGGCAACAGGCGAATCGCGGTATCGTAATCGGCGATGGCCTTCGCGCGGTCGTGCATCGCGAGGTAGGCTTTCGCCCGGTAGCGATACCCACTCGCCACGCGCGGCTGAAACGCGATCGCACGGGTGTAACACTCGACGGCTTCGCGGAAATCGCCTTGCTGGAAGGCGTCGAATCCGCGTTGGAAGTAACCTTGCGCCTCGATCGACATGCTCGTTCCTCCGCCAATTACAGATCGAGCGGCTTCACGCGGGAATTGAAGAAGCGGTCGAGTGCGGCCTTGCTCGCGTCGCCGGTCTTCATTCCTTCGCTGAAGTATTTCATACGCTGATCGTCGCGTCCGTGGGTGAACGACTCGGGCCACATTTTGCCGCGCATCTTCTCTTGGATGCGATTGTCGCCAATCGAGCGTGCCGTTTTCAGCGCTTCTTCAATGTCGCCCTTTTCGAGGATGCGGAAATTTTGATCGGCGTGATGCGCCCACACGCCCGCAAGATAATCGGCTTGCAGTTCGAGGCGGACGCCAGCATTTTTGCCTTCCGACTCAAATTCGTTCAATTTGGCGTTGTACAGGAGCAAATTTTGTACGTGGTGGCCGACCTCGTGTGCAATCACGTAGGCTTTGGAGAAGTCTGCTTTCGAGCCGCCGAGTTTCGTTTCGAGTTCGTCGAAGAACGACGGATCGAGGTAGACGTGCTTATCGGTGGGGCAGTAGAACGGTCCAACTGCCGATGGCGCGTGACCGCACGCCGTGTCGACCTCATCCGAAAACAGCGTCATCTTCGGTTTTTCGTACGGCTGGCGGTAGTTTTCCTGGAATAGCTTCCCCCAAACTTTCTCAGTCATCCCAAGAATGGATGCCGAAAAGGCTTTCATCTTGTCGTTCGGCGGCGGCCCCGCTTGCTGTTGCTGCTGACCGCCACCAGCGATCGCGCCGGCGACTTTCTTGGCCTGATTGGGGTCGAGACCAGCTAATTGGGTAACATAATATATTGCGGCTGTGAGGAGCATCACGCCGATGCCGCCACCCGCCGCCATCGCGGGACGACGACTACCGCGCGTGTCTTCGACGTTCTCGCTCTGTTCCTGATCTTCCCACTTCATGATGTTGCTCCTTGTCGAATCGTATGTTCATTCGCGGCACACGGTCGTAGTCGTTATATTCCGGCCCGCCCGCCATTACTCTCGCTTTTTGCAGGTACGCCCAGGGGTACGACGAAGCGTCTAACCCTGGTCTGTCAGATGGAACCCCGTTGGGGTAAAAATTGGCTATGCATTTACCCCAACGGGGTTCGATCTTCTAGCCCAGGGTTAGACGTCTTACGTCGTACCCCTGGGTGTACCTGCAAACAGCGCAACTTCAAAACGCGACAGCGAGGGAAACATGCGAAAATGCACGCCATCGCAGAAACGATAACATCCCTCGCTAGCGCGTCGGGCTAACGGGAATGAATTGTTACCGTGCCATTCACCAGGTTTCAAGGAGGTCGACCCCTATGCCTATTCGCAGATTCATCGGCTCACTGTTGGTGGTTGTGTGTGGCGTCACGCTATACGTCTCGTCGCACGCCGATGATGCGAAAATGCCTGTTACGCAAGCCTCATTCGATGATACGGTACGCCCGCTTCTGAAGGCGTATTGCCTCGGGTGCCATTCAACGAAGTCGAAGAAGGGCAGCCTCGACCTCGAGCGGTTTGCGATGCTCGGCGACCTTCGCGGCGATGTGAAGCCGTGGCTCGGGATGATCGAACAGATCGAAACTGGCGAGATGCCACCCAAAGACAAACCGCAACCGACGGCGCTCGAAAAGAAACGCCTGACGACGTGGGTGCGTAGTTTTCTCGATGGCGAAGCTTTGGCAAAATCGGGCGACCCCGGTGCCGTCCCCGCACGCCGACTGAGCAATGCGGAGTACGATGCGACGATCCGCGACCTCACGGACGTCGACCTGCGACCGACCCGCGAGTTTCCCGTCGATGGCGCAGCGGGCGAGGGCTTCACGAACGCAGCGGAGGCGCTGACCGACATTTCGCCGACGCTGCTTTCCAAGTACATGGCGGCATCGAAGGAGATCGCGAATCGTGCGGTGTTGTTGCCGAGCGGCTTCCGCTTCTCGCAGGGCAAAACGCTTCGCGATTGGAGCGACGAAAGCACCGCGAAACTACGACGTTTTTACGCTCAATTCGTAACCGGCGACGGCAAGACACCGATCGTGGCCCACCTGCTTGCATCCGTCAAACATCGCGATGTCCTGCTCAGCGGACGATCTACAACGAAGCAAGTCGCGGCGCTCGAAACGCTGAATGCAAAGTATTTCGATGCCGTCTGGACCGCCCTTACTGACAAGGCACCGTCAGTAACGCTCGATGCGATTCGAACGAAGTGGAAGACGGCCACCGAGAAAGACGTTCCTGCCCTCGTTGCGGAAATTGCGAAAGTGCAGGCGACGGTGTGGAAGGTCGTGCAAGTCGGTAGTTACAAGCAGGATGCGGGCAAGGGTTACGCCGAAAGTTTCAGTCGCCAGGTGCCGAGTGACGTGGCAACCGACGGCGACAAAGCGGCATTCCGAGCGGTGTTCCCGCTGTTCATCTGCTTCCCGCAAGTCATCCCCACCGATGAAGTCGTCTGCCTGAAAATGTTCCATCGCGAAGATGAGCCACTCGTGCGCCTCTTCTTGAATTCTGAACAAACGAAGGAACTCGAACGGCTCTGGGCGGAGCATCGCTTCATCAGTCGGCAACCGGTTGCGGAGTTCGCGTATCTGCCTCAATTCATCGGCTTCGTGACGCAGGATCAGCCGAAGGCAATGGTGACATTTTTTGAAAGCCTAAAGCCCGCATTCCAGAAGCGAGCCGAGACGTTCCTCGCCGAAGAAACGGCGGCGATCCCGTCGCAATTCGATGCCTTACTCGCGTTCGCAGCGAAGGTGTATCGCCGACCGTTGTCAGCGAACGAAGCGAAAGCCCTTCGCGAACTGTACGCGACAATTCGCAGCAAAAGCGTGACGCACGACGAGGCGTTCCGCAACGTCTTGGCCCGCGTGCTGGTTTCCCCCGCGTACCTGTTCCGCATCGAGAAAGCGCCTACGGGCAAAGCCGCCGGCGCGATCGACGATTGGGAATTGGCCACGCGACTGAGCTACTTTATGTGGTCGTCATCGCCCGATGAAGAACTGCGAACCCTCGCGGCGGCGGGCACACTTCGCGACCCGAAAATCGCGGCGGCACAAGTCCAACGAATGCTGAACGATCGCCGAGTCCGCTCGCTCGCCATCGAGTTCGGCACGCAGTGGATACACGTTCGCGGCTTCGACGAACTCAAGGAAAAAAACGAGACCCTGTTCCCCACGTTCGACGAGAAACTGCGGAAGGCGATCTACGAGGAATCGATCCTGTTCTTCCAGGATTTCTTTCAAAGTGACAGGCCGGTGTCACACCTGTTGAATGCCGACGCGACTTTCTTGAACGATACACTCGCGAAACACTACGGCATACCGGGCATAACTGGGCCAGAGTGGCGACGGGTGACTGGCATTCGCAAGTATGGCCGTGGCGGGTTGCTCGGGTTGGCGAGTGTGCAAACGAAGGAAGCGGGGGCTTCGCGGACGAGTCCGATTTTGCGCGGGAATTGGATCGTCGAAACGTTGCTCGGCGAGAAGTTGCCGAAGCCGCCGCCGAACGTGCCGAAGCTGCCCGAGGAAGAAGGCGGGGCCGACAAACTGACGATGCGGCAACTCGTCGAACGCCATACGAAACTCCCCGAGTGTGCGACCTGCCACCAGCGGATCGACCCGTTCGGCTACTCGCTGGAAAAGTACGACCCGATTGGCCGCTTCCGTGAAAACGATTTCGGCGGCCTAATCGTCGATGCAAAAGCCAAGCTCAAGGACGGCACCGAATTCGACGGCATCGACGGGCTACGAACGTACCTTCTGAACAACAAACAAGACGTGATCGTTAGACTGTTCTGCCGTCGTTTACTCGGCTACGCACTCGGCCGCGCGACGTCGCTATCCGACACCGCACTCATCGACGAAATGGTGGCCACGATGAAAGCCAACGACGGGAAGATTTCGTTCGCCGTGCAAGCCATCGTACGCAGCCCGCAGTTTCGGATGGTTCGCGGAGCGGATACAATCCAGGTGGAGTGAATGGCACAATTGCGACCGAAACCAATTTCGCCTAGCGAGCAAACCGCTCGCAAGCGACGGATCACGCGAATCGCTCGATACATTGGTTTTGTCGGGGGAATCGAGTATCGTCACGTATACAGTCAATCGGGAGGTGCTCAATATGGGCTTGCGTCAAAAGAGCAGGACGATTTGCTAACCGTTTATGCGGAAGCGTTTGACCGCGATGCAGATATTGATGATTTTTCACTCGACTCAATTATCGCACACGAACGGGGCCATCAACTGCTGGCACGCCATCCGCGCTTACTCCGCAATTTGCCGAATTCTTGGTCGAAAGTCACCGAAGAAATTGCGGCTTCGCTATTAGGGTCGTTGCTCGTGAAAGACGAAAGAGATCAACAATCATTGGTGCTCAAGGCGCTGTATGACTCCATTCAACAAGGATTGGAAGCGGAACAAGCGACGACACTGATTGCAGAACTACGTGGATTACTGGAGAAACTACTATGATGGAACAAGTGAAATTAAGCGCGATTCGAGTCAAGGTTCGAGAAGCGTTCAAACAGTCGGATGACGAAGTCGCTGCACTTCTCGATCGACAAATCGAAGATCTCGGGAAGCCTACCAAACAGAATCTTGCCGAAATCGAGACGCTTCGATTGTTACGGGATGCGTTGTTGAAGGAAGTCACGCAATGCGTATCGATGCCGAAAAAACGAAAAGTGGCGAGCGTGAAGAAATGAAACAGGTTCGTTGCCGCGATTGTGAAAGAGACGTTTAGGCTAGTGCAGGGAGTGACAGCGATGCGACAGTCAAAAGGGAGTCACCGGATTGTAGTCAACGACGTCGAGTATCGTTGGCGAGCGTCTGGCAATGATGGCTACATCGCAATCGGAATTTGGCCGTCGAACAACATCGGCGGTTACATTCGTGGAAACTTGAAATATCACGAGACTTGGATCGATACACTTAACGGCTCTCACAGGTCAGCGGGCGACCAGATCGTCGTTACCAACCGAGTTGTACGACGAATTATCGAACATGCCATCGCAATACACAACTATGACCCCAATAAAAAATGCGATGAGCTGAATTTACGTTCTCTCGACAGCGTGATCCGTTGGGATGATGCGATTCGTGCGACTCAAACATCAACTTAACCCGTAAGAGTTCTTACTCATGAAACACCCCCTCTCGCGTCGTACGTTCCTTCGCGGTCTTGGCGTGACGATGGCGCTACCGTGGCTCGAGTCGGTTCCGGTTTGGGGTGGCGACAAAACCTCCGAGCCGCCGGTTCGTTTCGCGTGCTTGTTCTCTGGGAATGGCTTCCACAAAGACGAATGGTGGGCGAAGGGCGAAGGCAAAACGATGCAGTTGGGCAAGGTGCTCGAACCGCTGTTGCCGCACCGCGAGAAGCTGTTGTTCCTGCGGGGCCTGTACAACGAGCAAGCTCTTATCGGGGGCATTCATAGTTGCCAAACGGGGAACCTGCTGACCGGGGCGCATCTTGCCCCGGCGGGTGAAATCAAGTCTGGCATTAGCGTCGATCAACTGATTGCCGAGGCGATCAAGGGGCAGACGAAAGTGCCGAGCCTGGTACTGGGCACCGAGCCGTCGATCGCGGCGATTCACAAAAATTACTCGATGATTTACAGTTCGCACATCTCGTGGAGTTCCGCAAGCACGCCGACGCCGCTCGAACTGTACCCGGCACTCGCGTTCGACCGCCTGTTCCGCGACGAAGTCGGCAAGGCCGATCAGAGCGTTCTCGATGCTGTCATCGACGACACACGCGGTTTGCGCGACCGCGTGAGCAAGGCAGACCAACGACGGCTGGACGAATATCTTTCGTCGGTTCGAGAAGTCGAACGGCGGATCGAACAAGCCGGGAAAGCGGGACGGTTGCAGGGTTACCGGCCGACGCTGTTGAAGCCCGACATGCCTCGGCCCGCCGATGGCATCCCGCAAGATATCGATCAGCACATGCGGCTGATGTGCGATATTCTCGTATTGGCGTTCCGCACGGACACCACGCGCGTTTGCACGCTGAAACTCAATAACGATCACTCAGCATTGCGTTTCCCGCACCTGAAGGTGGACTACATGATCCACCACTTGCTTTCGCACACCGACAATGCCGACTGGTTGAAGGTGAATCAGTTCTTCATGACGCAGATGGCCTACATCGCCGAGAAACTCGACGCTGTGAAGGAAGGCGACCGCACGCTGTTGGACAATAGTATGATCTTGTATTGCTCGAGCATGATGTCCGGTGCGCACAATAACGATCAACTACCGGTGGTGATGCTGGGAAGTGGCGGCGGCAAAATCAAAACGGGCCGCATCGTCGATTACACCGGCAAGCCGAACCGCAAGATGTGCAGCCTGTATCTATCGCTAATGGACAAAGTCGGCGTTCGCCCCAAGAGCTTCGGCGACTCGAGCCAACCCCTCGCTGAGATTTGAGCGTAGATTACGTCGGGGTCACGTCCCGTTTCATGTGCCAGAAAGAACTCTGTCGATAGGATTTGCTCTGCACTAGATGACCATATGACGCGATAGCTCATGGTTTCTGCTTCCAAGCAAGGCGGATTTGCGCAAATCGCTCCGCGATCTCTGTCGTGCTGAAGCCGCCTCCCTCTTCGAGTTCCGCGCGAGCGGCTTCTCGGGCTTCTGCCGAAGGGATGGCAAACGCCCAGTCGGTAATCAGCCGTTGGTAATCGTCTTCCGGTAAGTATTGGCCCAACACTTGCCCGCTCGCATCGCAGACAACGACGGACTTGTTACTGCCGTCGAGTTTCTGCAATAGCTCTGTATCCGCAATCACTCGTTCCATATTTCCGCTCCTCAGTTGATTGTGATTGTAACGCATCGCCAACGAAAACGCCCGCCGTTTCTGGCGGGCGTTTCGTTTTGACGTTACGCGATCTACTTGATGAACAGCATTTCGCGGTAGGTTGGCAGGGGCCAGAGGTCGTCGGCGACCATCGTTTCGAGGGCGTCGCCGTGCGTGCGAAGCTCTTCCATCTTCGAGACGACGCTTTCCTTCATGTACTTCGCGTGGCTGTACGTGTCGCCCGTTGCGGCGTGATCGGCGGCGTGTTCGAGAGCCTTGATTGCGGCCTGAAACTTGCCGATCGTCGTCACCAATGTCTTCAACTCTTCGAGTTGTGTACCGACATCGACACCGGCCGCCTTGGTAGCGTTCACGGAACCAGCCACTTCGCATTGATGACGCATTGCAGCAGGCAGGATCATCGTTTTGGCCATGTGAACCATCATGTTCGCTTCGATGGCGATCTCTTTGACGTACTTCTCGCTGAAAATCTCATAGCGACTGTAAAGCTCACGCTCGGTCAGCACCTTGTACTTCGTGAACAGTTCGATGCTCGCCTTGCTGATAATCTGTGGAATCGCTTCCACCGTGGTCTTCAGGTTCGGCAGCCCACGCTTCGCGGCCTCGGCGTGCCATTCTTCCGAATAGCCGTTGCCGTTGAAGATGACCTTCTTCGATTCTTTGAGGACTCCAGGCAGCAAATCCTGAATCGCCTTATTGAGCGTCTTGCCGCCCTTCACATCGGCTTCGAGTTTCGACGCGATGAAGTCGATCGATTCGGCCACGATCGTGTTCAACACGGTGTTCGGCCCACCGATGCTGAATGCACTGCCGACGGCTCGGAACTCGAACTTGTTGCCAGTGAAAGCGAACGGCGAGGTGCGGTTACGGTCGCCCGCATCGCGGGGCAGTTTCGGCAGCACGCTGACGCCGACTTCCATGTAGCCGCCCTGTTTCGTGCTCTTCAAATCGCTGCGTTCGAGTTGGTCCATGATGTCTTGAAGCTGATCGCCGAGGAAGATCGAGATGATCGCGGGCGGGGCTTCGTTGGCACCGAGGCGGTGGTCGTTCCCGGCCGAGGCCACGCTGACGCGGAGCAGTTCCGGATACTTGGCCACGGCACGAATCACGGCGACGCAGAACACCAGGAACTGCGCGTTATCGTGCGGGTTATCGCCGGGATTCAGCAGGTTCTCGCCGGTGTCGGTAGACATCGACCAGTTGTTGTGCTTGCCCGAACCGTTGATGCCTGCGAATGGCTTTTCGTGGAGCAAGCAGACGAGGCCGTAGTTCTCGGCGGTTCGCCGCATGACGTCCATCGTCAGTTGGTTGTGGTCGGTGGCGAGGTTGCTGTCTTCGTAGATCGGCGCGATTTCGTACTGGCTCGGCGCGACTTCGTTGTGGCGGGTTTTGACCGGGATGCCGAGCTTGAACATCTCGGTTTCGCAGTCCGCCATACAGGCGATGACGCGCTCCGGAATCGTGCCGAAGTATTGGTCTTCGAGTTCCTGGCCCTTCGGAGGTTTCGCACCGAACAGCGTTCGCCCGCAGTTGATGAGGTCCGGGCGAGCATAGAGGAAATTCTTGTCGATCAGGAAGTATTCTTGCTCGGGGCCGACGGTCGTGTAGACGCGCTTCACGTTGTCGTGACCGAATAGGCGGATGATGCGGATGGCCTGATTCGATAGTGCTTCCATACTACGGAGCAACGGGGTTTTCTTGTCGAGCGCTTCGCCAGTCCACGAAACGAACACGGTCGGAATGACGAGCGTTGCACCGTTCGGCGTTTCGCGGATATAGGCGGGGCTGGTCGGATCCCAACCGGTGTAGCCGCGGGCTTCAAAAGTCGATCGCGTGCCACCGCTCGGGAACGAGCTTGCGTCCGGTTCGCCCTTCACGAGTTCGTTTCCGCTGAACTCGGCGAGTGCGGTGCCATCGCCACATGGCGACAAAAACGAATCGTGCTTCTCGGCGGTCAATCCCGTCAGCGGCTGGAACAAGTGCGTGTAGTGCGTGGCACCGTGTTCGATCGCCCAATCCTTCATGGAACTCGCGACGGCGTCGGCAATCGCAGGGTCGGTGAGTTGCGCACCGAGTTTGATCGTCTTTTGCAACGCCTTGAAGATCGGCTTCGGCAGGCGGGCCTTCTGCTCGGCTTCGTTGAACACGTTGCAGCCGAACATGTCCTTAAATTCGAGACCTTTGAATTCGATCCGGTTCAGATAATGCACGGTCGTGGCGATCGTTTGAATCGCCTGTTGACGGGCAGTGGCCATTGCGTGTGAATCTCCGAGTAGACGGGAGTGCGGCACCCCAAACAGTTGTGGACCGATCCCTACGCGGCGTCGCGGCGGCCGGGGGTACGACCGTATGCAAGGGGGATCCGGGAGAGGATTCCAGAGTTTATAAGAGCCGCAACGGCGTTGGCAAGAATGCAAATGTGGCGAAAGATCGCGAAAACCAGAGGGCAGATCGTGCGTGCGGTTTCTATCATCACCTCATGATCTCCGTCTCGATCTCCAACCCGTACGAGCAAACGCTCAATTTCCCCGTCCTCAAGGATGCGGCCCGCGCCGTTCTCACGGGCGAGGGAATCGCGAATGCAAAGGTGACGCTCGCGTTCGTCAACGATCCGCACATTCATCGGCTCAACAAGCAGTTTCTCGAACACGACGAGCCGACCGACGTGCTGACGTTTCCGTATTCCGATAAGGGATCGAAGAAGATCGAAGGCGATGTCGTAATCAGCTACGAGACCGCCGCCGAGTATGCTGCCGACCGCGATCATAGCCTCGAACTCGAACTGCTTCTGTACGTCGTTCACGGCTGTTTGCACTTGTGCGGCTACGATGATACTTCGGCGAAAGCCGAGAAGATCATGCGGAAGAAAGAGCGCGAATACCTCTCGAAACTGGGCCTCCCGGACATTGCGAACCGAACATGATTCCACAAATAACGGCACCCGACGTGAAGGCCGCAATCGACGCTGGCCATTCGATTTACTTGCTCGATGTGCGACAGCCGAACGAACATGAATATTGCCAGCTTGCGGGCAGTACGCTGATTCCGCTCGGGGAATTGTCGCAGCGCCTCGACGATGTCGAGCCGCCCGAAGGTGCGCTCATCGTGGTCTATTGCCATCACGGCGTGCGTAGCCTCAGCGGGGCTGCGATTTTGCAACACGCGGGCCGTACGAATGTCGCGTCGATGTCCGGTGGCATCGAAGCGTGGAGCCTGCTCGTCGATTCCTCTATCAAACGATATTGAACGAACTGGAGTCATCATGTTCCGCGTATTCTCTCTCGTGCTCGGTTTGCTGATTGTGTCTCCCACAATGCGCGGTGCGGACATTCGCCATGCGTTTTTGGCCACCGGCGGGCAGACGTTCATCCAGGACGAATCTGGCAAGGAAATCTGGAGTTATCCCGAAGCGACCCGCGATGGCTGGGTGTTGCCGAGTGGGAACATCTTGCTCGCGGTCGGCAAGGGGAAGAAGTATCCCGGTGGAGCCGTCGTCGAAGTCAATCGCAAAGGCTCGGTCGTGTTCGTGTTTCCGGGCACGCAGAGCGAAGTGAACACCGTTCAACCTTTAGCGAACGATATCGTGCTGCTCACCGAAGCGGGCGACAAACCGCGGTTGCTCGAAGTCGACCGCAAGAAAATCATCGTCGCCGAAGTGCCTCTGCAAGCGCAGACGAAAGACCACCACCTGCAAACGCGAATGGCACGCAAACTGGCGAACGGAAATTACCTCGTTCCGCAACTGCTCGACCGCGTCGTGCGGGAGTACGACCAGGCTGGCAAAATCGTCTGGGAAGTCAAAACCCCGCACATGCCGTTCACTGCGATTCGCCTGTCCGATGGTAATACGCTCATCGGCTGTACGCTCGGCAACCTCGTGATTGAAGTCGATGCGGCGGGCAAGGAAGTCTGGCGCGTCACCAACGACGACCTCGAAGGCAAGCCGATCAACGACGCCTGCGGCGTGCAACGTCTGGCCAACGGCAACACCGTCATCACCAGCCATCACGCCACCACTGGCCAGGTGAAACTGACCGAAATCACTCGCGCGAAAAAGATCGTCTGGAAGCACATCGACGAGCGAAAGTCCGGCATCCACCACTTCCAGATACTCGACGCGAACGCAAAACCACTAGCCGAGAATTTTCGATAAATTACCTTCCGGAATTAGCCGCGACGCGGAGGCTTTGCGTAGCGGAGCGCGTGGACGTCACCCAATCCCAACAACTGGTCTGGTAGGAGTCGTCGGGTCAGTCGGCTTGTTCATAACAGCAATCACGAATTGAATCCTACACCATTGAAGGCCATGTTGCGGTTTATGAGATAGTATGCTTGTAGCCTACCGTTTTTCGGAGAGTTTTTATGTCGAATAGCCGCTCGTCATTTCAAGATTCCGACCCGCTCGGTGCGGCGGCGGTACCGCATTCGTTTCGCGATCCGTGGCTCTCACTCGAAAATTTACTGCAACAACTCAGCATGTCGATCAGTACGGGGCAATCGATTACCGCCGCCGTGGATGCCGCGCGAATGGCGGTCGGTGCGGAGGTAGGTTTCTGGTATTCCAAATCGAGCGGGAAAGCATCGGGTTTCACGGGCGAACGCGAAGTTTCCCCCGAACGTGGGGCCGCGATTGCCCGCGAACTGATCGCCCGAATGGACCCGGATCGCGAGACGATGCGCTGGGTGAATCCAATCGTGAACCCAGTCAATGGCAACCCCGACTCGGCGATCGTGGCCTGCGGTTTGCGAACGACGGGTTGTATTATCGTACTCGGTTACGATGCGTCGCTCCGCTTTGAAATCGGCGATGCGAAAGCCGTCAGCCTTGCGCTCAAGATGCTCCATGCCCAACGGGCACAGTCGCAGGCAGGCACGAAGCAACTCCTCAACGGCTTGCTGCATTGTTTGACGACGATCATCGATGCGAAAGACCCGTACACCGCCGGGCACAGCGAGCGGGTCGCACGCATTGCGGTGCTGCTCGTCAAGCAACTGAACCTGCCGGCGAATCTGCAAGGCGATATTTACCTCGCCGGGTTGCTCCACGATGTCGGCAAGATTGGCCTGAGCGATGATATTCTGCAACGACCGGGGAAACTGACGCCCGAAGAGATGACGGAGGTGCGTCAGCACCCGATCATCGGCGAACGAATCGTCGCGAGTATCAAGCCGTTTGAACGTCTGCGGCCTGCGGTTCGCCATCACCACGAAGCGTTTGACGGTCGCGGCTACCCGGATCGTTTGATGGGCGAGAACATCCCTCTACTGGGGCGGGTGCTTGCGGTGGCGGACGCCTGCGATGCGATGATGTCGCCAAGGCGGTATCGTTCCGCACGCGCACCACACGAGATCGATAACGTCTTCAACTCGGAGAGTGGCAGGCAATTCGACCCGCTCGTCGTCCAAGCCTTCATGTCCGTCCGGCACGAAATCTATCCGCCGATCTACCAAAAAGGCATCGGCGAATCCGCTTTTCACGCCATCGAAACGATCGTCGACAACATGACCGATGCCTCGATGTTGAAGTTGCCATCGCTCAATAGTAAATAGCGATTGGGAATCGGGGAACACATTTGCTGCGGTGCCGACTTTGCCGGTTGCGTAATCTGTGTGGGTTTTACTACTGGTCTCGCCGGTTAATCCCATTGGCGTTGGCAGGGCGGCTATACCGTGCAGTCGCAGTTTGACGAAAGTAAGGGTAGCGGCAACGACCTTACAGAATTGCCCAACTGGAATAGAGTTCCAGAATCAAGGAGGATCGGACGTGAAACTGCGCTCCCTGTCCCCGTTGGCTGCGGCCGCCGGGATTTGCATTGCCGGGTCGGCGGTGGCTCAAGAGCCAGCCCGAACCTCCGCGATGCCTGCGAAAACGACCACAACGGCCCGCGTTAGCTCTAATCCTGTTGCCAACCAACAGCTTGCGGACACCGTGGCGACCCGTCTCACCACGAGCGGGGCGGCACAAATGGCCGACGTTTCGATCTCCGTCGTTGACGGCATCGTCACGCTCACCGGCACCGCCAAAGACTCCGCCACCAAAGAACTGGTCATCAACCAAGTTCGCCAGGTTGCGGGTGTCAAAAAGGTCCGCGACGGCATCAACACGACGTCGTCGATCATGCTCGCCCAAGGCGTCGGCCCACTGGCGGCCCCCGCATCGGTCGGCGTACCCCCCGGCGGCATCATGCCGAACATCGAGCCGTCCGCGCTCGGCGCACCGGGCATGGGCGGCGGTGCTGGCGATACCGCCCCACCGTTACCCCCCTACGCATGGCCGACGTACGCCCCGTACAACAACGTCAGCCGCGTGGCTTACCCCACGGCGTACCCGTACAACGCTTTCCCGTTCATCGGCCCGTTCTACCCGTTCCCGAAGGTTCCGCTCGGCTGGCGGAAAGTGACGATGGAATGGGATGACGGCCACTGGTGGATCGGCAAAACGCAAGCTCCACAAGACTACTGGCGCGTCCGCTTCTGGTAAGCGATCGCCAGACGAACGTCCGAACCGACGAGTGGTGCCCACCACTCGCCGGTTTTTTGCGTTTCAATCCCCCGCGGCGATCGCGCTTTCGTAAAAATGGACGGCGGCGCGGCCGCTGATCGCGCCGAGTTTCAGAAGTTCGGCGGCGATGCGGGTGACGGCGGCCCAATGCGCGTCGTCGTCCAGAAGGCTTTCGACTTTGCTCAACATTCTGTTTTCGTGCCGGTCTTTGCTGCGTTCGGTTCCGCGTTGTAATAGCAATGCGCGAACGTGCCGCAGGTCGCGACCGGCAGCGGCGCGGTCGTATGTGCCCATGTGTTTGGCCTCGGCGGCCATACCGGCGAGTGCGATCAGGATCTCGGTTTCGAGTTCGTCGTGCGACTTTTTTCGAGTGCCTTTGCGAAACTCGCACTGCCCCAGCGTGTCGCGGTTCGGCAAGATACTCACGCGGTGGACGACCCGCCCCAACGCGAGCGCCACCACCGCATGACCGGCCTCATGATAGGCCGTCGCGTCGAGTTGTCGGGGGTCGGGTTTCGCATCCATAATGAGCCACCGGGCTTGTCCCGGTGGGATATTCACAGGTAGAAGACACTCCCGCCGGGATCAACCCTATCGCGTTCGGCACGGCGTTTGCCGTGCTTGGTCCGAGCCCAAAATGAGATTGGAGCTACGTGCCGATCGACCTCGCGGGAGATGACGCGAT
>JAYVXI010000186.1:0-14038 GCA_043785305.1 Limnoglobus sp.
GACCCTGAAAGGGTCGCTCTTCCAGCCCATGGTGAAACCATGGGACGCGGGGCAATGACCCTCGAAAACCAGTCGTGGCGAGTCTTCGAGACGCGACGCAATACGCCACAACGTTTATTCCAATCGCTAGAATAAGAGATTTTCGCCTTCGTTGAAAGTGTCAGATTCAGCCGCGAGAAGTATATGACGTCAACTTGACAGGTTTACCAGTCTACGATATCCACCCACCTGAGCCGGATCAGGCGGACGCTATCCTTCAAGGTCAGGTTGCTCAGGCGGTCAACGGATCGGCTTACCAGACTGCAATATCAACCCACGCAATGTGTCGCCGTCGATTCACGAAAGCATCTTCTGGGGGCTCGTTACCCCGAGTGGCGGCGAAGTCCACGGCGCTCGAGTATCTGCAAATCGCGCTTCGGTTCGTCGCAATATCGAACGAAAAAGCCGGACATAAAACAAAATCGTTAAAATGCGAACAATTCGATTGCAATGCGCGATTGTACCGCTTAACATGTCGAAGGTTTGATTTCCAAACCACTCGCACCTCTTTCGGAGCCTCTCTCATGTTCACGTTCTTATGCAGGCCGCAGGCCGCAGGCCGCAGGCCGTTCGTGTAAAGCATTCGCAAGTGTAATCGCTATCGTCTGCTTCTGGATTGCGGCAGACGCCTCTACTGCGAATGCACAAGCTCCTGCCATTACGACGACGGCTTGCGATTCCTTAAATACCGGTACGACTTGGGCAATCTCTGGTAGTAGTGGAGTAACAAATCTTCCTGCAGGAACTTCGCAAGTGTATATCAGTTTCAGATTTGAAACAAGAGTCAATGCCAATGCGGCGTGGACGAAATTGCGCGACGATGCAACCATCAGTACCGTTCCAGTCAACGGTGCGGCGACGAAAAGCACCGGCTTCCTGCCAGTTTCCACCGTCCCAGCGGTGGGGGAACAGTGGAGGGTTTTTGTGAGCGCAGTCTACACCACACCGACAATTCCACCATCTTCTACGGCTATAATCCCAACGTCGGTTCCCTTGCAATCACGCCTTGAGAACTCTCCTCTACCGCCGTAATGGATTCTGTTAAATACCCGTTCGCGAACAGATCGCGAATGGGCACTCAGCCGCTTTCGCTTTCCCACTCTCGAGTAGAACCATGAAGTCAACGGATTTGCTTCGTCGAGGCGTCTCACTGATCGAAATTCTCGTTGCCATCGCCATTTTAGCCATTTTAATTGGGCTAGTATTGGTGGGCGTTCAAAAGATTCGAGAAGCGGCAATTCATGCGCAAAATAAAAACAACCTCCGACAAATCATTCTGGGAGTGCATCAGATCGCCTCCGAGAAAGATGGGACGATCACGGACTTAACGAAATCTTCAATGAAAGGTATCACTTTCGCAAATGGTGATAGTTCACTTTTTAGGCGATTGCTACCGTACGTTCATGGTCCTCGGGAATTCAGTACGAATATGTCCAACGAGCAGATGGCTGATTTCATTCACCCGATTGTCAAAGTCTATCGCAATCCCGCAGACCCCAGTTGGGACTACGAAGCGTATTCAATCACGAGTCGAGGAAAATGCAGTTATGCCCTGAATATGCTTGCGTTGGATGGCTCGATTAGCCTGGTGACTTCGATACCAGATGGCAGCAGTCATACCATCGCGATCGGCGACAAATACTATTCAAAGTGTTCGCCTAATTCGAAGATTCCGACGACGAGCAATGTATACTCGCATCTCTTTGAACCATATCAAGGTGAAATTTATAACGATCGCCGCGCTACATTTGCCGACCGGGGCTGGCAAGACGTATTGCCGGTTCACGATCCGATTTCACGATCGACCCGGCCATCCGTGCCGGGGAAAACATTTCAAGTCCGACCGCGGCCCGAAGATGCGGACCCGAGCATTCTTCAAACGGCGTTTCAAGCCGGCCTCACCGTCGCCATGTTCGATGGCAGTGTGCGCACGTTGTCGCCGTCGATTCACGAAAGCATCTTCTGGGGACTCGTCACCCCGAATGGCGGCGAAGTCCTCGGCGATTATTGAACCCGTTACCCGACGCGGGAGATGATGCACTTGAGGTAGCTGCCCTCGAGGCAATTCGCTGAGACGGGGTGATCTGCGGCCGGTCCGCGACGCTCGAGAATCTGCAAATCGCGCTTCGATTCGACTGCGATTTGGCCGATGAGTTCGATCAACTCATCCATGCCAATTAGCCCCGTGCAACAACAGGTGACGAGGATGCCATCGGGCGCGAGCAGCTTCATGGCCAGTTGGTGCAACCGCTTATAGCCGCGAATCGCATCGGGGAGTGCGGCACGGTTACGGGCGAACTTCGGCGGATCGAGAATCAGAATGTCGAAGGTCTTTTTGTCTGCGACCAGTTGCGCAAGATACGCGAAGACATCGCCTTGCGTGAACTCGAGCGTGCCGAGGCCGTTGGCGACTGCGTTCGCTTCGGCGAGTTTCAACGCACTTTCCGACGCATCGACGCACTCGACCGAAGTGGCACCCGCCTTCGCGCAATAGAGGCCGAAACCGCCGGAGTAACTGAAGGCGTCGAGCACCCGTTTGCCCGCTGCCATCTTCGCCACGGCCACGCGGTTGTCGCGCTGGTCGAGGTAGTAACCCGTTTTCTGGCCTTCGGTTAAGTCGACGCGGAACCGCAGCCCGTTCTCTTCGATCGTCAGATCGGTCGGCGGTTGCACGCCCCACAGCAGGCCATCGTGAAGTTCCAGCCCTTCGAGCTTGCCGATGCCTTTCTCGGTGCGGACGTAAATCCCTTGTGGCGTCAGGAGTTCGCGGAGAATTTCGGCGAACATCTCTTTGCGATTCGCGAGCGCCAGGGAAGTAAATTGCACCGTGAGCCACTCGGCGTAGCGGTCGACGGTGAGGCCCGATAGGCCATCGGCTTCGCTGGAGATGACGCGATACGCCGCCTTGGGGCCGGTGTTCAGGTGCAGCACGTCGTGACGTAACCCGATGGCGCGTGCGATCTTCGCGCGGAAGAACGCCGCATCGAGCGGTTGGTCTTCGACCCAGCCATAGTTGCGGACGAGGATCTTGCTGTTGTCGTTGTAAAGTCCGCGTGCGAGGAACGTTCCGTTCGACGCCTTCAGGATCACCTCATCGCCATTCGCCGGTTTTCCTTCGACCTTATCGACCGCTCCCGCAAAAACCCACGGATGCCGACCGAAGAACGGTTGCGCATGTTTCGGCTTCAAAATCACGGTCGGCGTTGCCACAATCAGCCCTCGATAAGCGAAACAGTTGTTTTACGCAGTCGAAGCGAGCGTGGCATCCGCATTCCCCCGGAGCAATCGAGACGGGATCGTATGTCGTCGTCGCTTGCGGCATATATGTTGAAACGAAACGGAGGTGGATGGTATGAACGGCAGGAATCGCTTTCGGTCGATCGTGTTGGTCGCGATCATTTGGGTCGGCTCGATGGCTTCGTCGGGACAGGCCCAAGTTCCTGCGGAGAAGAAGCCTTTCACGTTGACTATCGCCGGAGAGATCGACCCCGATTTGGCCCCGGTAGTCGGCCAACTGACCACGCTGTTTTATCAATCGTACCCGAAGTTGGTCAAACGCTTCGAGCACCCAAAAAAGCCCGCGCCCCGGCACATCAATTTGGCGTTCGCACGCAACATCAAAGTACCCGCGTATTACAGCAATTCCACCATCACCGTTAGCGTCGAATGGCTCCAGAAGCACCCCGACGATCTCGGCGTACTCACGCACGAATTGACGCATGCTGTGCAAGCCTACCCGAACTCCGATCCGGGTTGGCTGACCGAGGGTTTAGCCGATTATGCCCGCCATTTGTACGGGCCAAAGGAGCAACCCGGTTGGGCACTCCCCACACAACTTACGATGAAGCAAAGCTACAAGGATAGCTACCGCGTGACGGGTCGCTTCCTACTTTGGTTGGACGCGAAGCATCCAGGGGTCGTAGACAAGCTGCATCGGCGAATGCAGGATCGCGAGTTCGCGATCGAAGACTTTCAAACGATGACCGGAACCGCAATCGATGACTTGTGGGATGAAAGCGTTCGCGAACTGAAAAAGAAGCCGTAATTCAGATTAAGGAATCGCAATGTCTATGCTCTCCCGCGTCATCTTACTTGCATTGCTGGCCCAGGCTTCGCCGGTGATGGCGAAGCCGAACGTGATACTCATCGTTGCGGACGATCTCGGGTGGGCGGACCTCGCCTGCTATGGCAGCACGTTCCACAAGACGCCGCACCTCGACCGCATGGCGTTGGCGGGGATGAAGTTCTCCGAGGCGTATGCCGCGTGCCCGGTCTGTTCGCCGACGCGGGCCGCACTGCTTACGGGCAAGCACCCGGCACAGTTGCAGATTACCGACTGGATACCCGGCCGCCCGAATCGCCCCGATCAGATCTTGAACCGCCCCGCGTTCCGCAATGAGTTACCGTTGAACGAAGTCACGCTCGCGGAGGCGTTCAAAACGGCCGGTTATGCGACGGCGCACATCGGCAAATGGCACCTCGGCGGGGATGGCTTCGGGCCGAAAGAACAAGGCTTCGACATCAACATCGCTGGCGATCACTCGGGCACGCCACTGAGCTACTTCGCGCCGTTTCAAAATAAGAACCGGATCATGCCCGGCCTGGAGAAAGCCGAAGCGGGCGAGTACCTCACGGATCGCCTCACGAGCGAAGCGGAGGCGTTCTTGCGTGCGAATGCGCAGAAGCCGTTCTTCCTGTATTTGCCGCATTATGGCGTTCACACGCCGATGCGGGCGAAGGCGGAGTTGGTGAAAAAGTACGCCGACAAACCGACCTTCGGCAAGCAGTCGAACGCGGTGTATGCCGCGATGCTCGAGAGCGTCGATGAGAGCGTGGGCCGCGTGCGCATGTGGCTCGACGAGTTGAAAATCAGCGACAACACGATCGTGATTTTCACATCGGACAACGGCGGTCTGGCCACGCTCGAAGGGCAACCGAACCCGCCGACGTTCAACGGGCCGTTGCGCGAAGGCAAGGGCTACCTGTACGAAGGCGGCATCCGCGTGCCACTGCTCGCGGTCGGCCCCGGAATCAAGCCCGGTCTGAGCAACGTGCCGGTGATCAGCCAGGACTTCTTCCCGACGCTGTGCGAACTTTGCGACATACCCCTGACAGCGAAGCTCGACGGTGTCAGTGTGGTGTCACTGTTACACGGCGGCGATGCGCCGAAGCGCGATGCGCTGTACTGGCACTACCCGCATTACGCGAATCAAGGTTCGCGGCCCGGCGGGGCGATCCGCGACGGGCAGTACAAGCTCATCGAGTATTACGAGAACAACCGTCGCGAACTGTTCGACCTCAAAGCGGACTTAAGCGAAAGCAGAAACTTGATCGAAGCGAAGCCGGAAATTGCGAAGGCGCTGACGGCGAAACTCGCCGCCTGGCGGACCGAGTTCGGCGCGCAGATGCCGGTGCCGAACCCGAACTACTTGCCGAACCCGCAAGCCAAAGACGGCACGATTCCGCTACCCGCACGCACGGCGGAAGTCCACGGCATCATGTTGCGGTACGAGCCGCTGCCGCACAAAAACACGCTCGGCTTTTGGGTGAACAAAGACGATTACGCGACCTGGGAATTCACCGTCACGAAGCCCGGCGCATTTAGCGTGGAGATCATGCAAGGGTGTGGCACCGGCAACGGCGGCAGTGAAGTGAACGTCTCGGTCGGCGAGCAAACGTTGAGCTTCACCGTGGTCGAAACCGGCGGGTTCCAGAACTTCCAGCCGCGCGACATCGGCACGCTGAAACTGGAGAAGGCCGGCCGTTACACGCTGACCGTGAAGCCGAAAACCAAAGCGAAAGCCGCCGTGATGGACGTACGACTCATCACGTTGAAACCCGCCGGATGAACCCGGCGGCTCGTCGAACGCGGTTACTTGCGGTTGCCCGTCAACTCGGCGAGGCGCTTCTCGGATTCCTTGATCCGCTCCGGTTCGGTGTCGTGCGCGAGGACGTCGCGGTAGAGTTCGATCGCTTTCGAGCGCTCGTTCAATTGCTTGTCGTAAAGGCGTGCGGCACGGAGGCGGGCGTCGGTGCGGGTTCCTTTCCGCCACTGGTAGGCGCGCTCGAAGTAGGCGGCGGCCCGGTCGTACTGCTTGTAGGCTTTGCTCTCGTAGAGGTCGCCGAGTTCGTAGGCGACGTCGGCGATTTTGTCGCTCGTCGGGTGCTTTTGCAAAATCTCTTGCAGCACGATTTCCGAACGTCGCTGGTTGAGCGTATACTCGGTGCCGTAGCCTTTGCCTTTGTAAGTCGACGCGAGTACGAACAGGTCGTTCGCTTCCTTGATGTTCGCCTTGGCTTCGAGCGTAATCGGTGGGACATCGGAGATGTCGAGGCGATACGACGGCTTGTTGCCGAGGTGGTACGCCTTGAGTTCTTCTTGCACCCACTTGGCGCGTTCCTTGTCGCCGGTCTTCATGTAATATTCGTTCAAGGCAATCATCGACGCCTGATATTCTTTGCGGCTGGCGATGACTTTCTCGACGAGTTCCGCATCGCCACCCGCGCCCTTCGTCGGCACCGCGACCTTGGGCAGATCCGCGCAGACGGCGACGCCGATGCCGAGGACTGCCGTCGAACAAATGGCGAGGATCGTACGCACTGTCATGATTTTGCTCTCCTAAATAAACGAAGGAACCCACGGTTCTGCCGTGGGTTCCTCCCATCTTGCACGAATGATTCGATCACGTTTTCGGCGGTTCGCTCGGGCTTTTCACTGCGGCGGGCGGGCTGATCACCGACCCCGGTAATACGGTCGAATGCGTGCCGGTTCCAGCACCAACTGGCACGTACGCGCCGCTCGAACCGGGGCCGACGGGCATAAATGTCCCCGATGGTCGCGCTTCGATGCGACCGAAGATCATCCGCCCCGCCGGGGTTTGCAGCACGCTCGTGACCACCAGCGAGACATCTTGCCCGACGCTGTTGCGGCCCTGTTCGATGACGACCATCGTGCCATCGTCCATGTAGCCGACGCCCTGCCCCGGTTGATCGCCGACCTTCACGACCCGCACTTGCAGGAACTCGCCGGGCAGCGCCACCGTTTTCAGGCTGTTCGCCACTTCGTTCAAGTTAATCACGTCGACGTTCTGAAGCTGCGCGATCTTGTTCAGGTTGAAGTCGTTCGTCACCACGCGACCGCCGATCGCTTTCGTGAACAACACGAGGCGTTCGTCGACGCGAATCTTCTCGCCCGTTTTCGCTTCGCCGATGCTGCCGTCGTGAATCTCCAACTCGATTTTCGAGTTATTTTGCAACCGCTTCAGGATGTCCAAACCGCGACGGCCGCGATTTCGCTTCATCTTGTCCGAACTGTCGGCAATCGCTTGGAGTTCGTTGAGGACGAAGCGCGGCACGATCAGCTTCGAGTCGACGATACGAGTATCGCACACATCCGCGATTCGTCCATCGATGATGACGCTAGTATCGAGAACGAGTGGTCGGTTCCCCTTCACCTGCTTGGAAAACTCGACATAAGGGATAATAAACCGAAACTCATCCTTGGTCTGAAGCAGCGTTGAAATCGCTACATAACAACAAATCACGGTAATCAGCACGCGGCCGATACTGACGAGCCGATGTTGGAGCGTTTCCGACAGGGCACGGGCCACCGACGTGATAATCGGCTCGATCGCTAGCGAGAACAGCCAGCCGACGAGCAACCCGAGCAATAGCCCGAAGTAAATCGCGATGATTGTCGTAATGTCTTTATTCTTCTCTTTCATGTCGGTGAACAGCACCAACCCACCCATGCCGAGTACGACGAGCGCGGCAATCGTACCCGCGAACATCCCGCCACCCGATTCCGCAGAGATTTCGCTGTTAAAGAACACAAACGAGTACAACGACACACCCAGAACCGAAGCGGCAAAGCAGCCACGCAACAACCACAATAACATGGGAGACCTCATCCAGAAATTGCCCGGGCGGCGGGCGACACAGCATGTATTCCGTCATTATATGTCGAACGACGGTTGAAACAGTCGTCGATATTCGTGTTGCGCGAAACGATCCGTCATTCCAACCAGATAATCCCCCACAACACGCTCAATGGCATCGAGCCGAATGCGACCCGGCAGGTTCGGGTGTAGCGCCACCGGCAAAATGCGATCCGAGCCGGTCCAGCGTCGCAGATGCTTTTCCGGTAGCAGTTCCGGCGATCGCACGTATTCGTCGAATAATGCACACAAGATTCGCTTACCGCTCGCGGTCATTCGCAACACGCTGTGGTGCCGGTAGACCCGTTCGCGCAGGAATTGCTCGAGGCCGCGCTTCAGAGTTTCCATCGGGCCGCTCACCGCCACCAGCAGCGATGCCGCACGCACTTCCTCCGCCGATTGTGGGTTCGTTTGCTCCAGTCGCCGAATCGTTTCTTCGAGCAAGTCCGTCACTTGCCATGCGAGAATCTCGCGAACGACGGCCGTACGCAACGCGGGGCCGGAAAGCGCCGGGTGAACCGCAAGTACCCGCTCGGCGGCCCGTTGCCAGAACGCGACATCGTGAAGGTCTTCGATCGCCACGAGGCCGAGGCCGAGTGCGTCGTCGAGGTCGTGCGTGTCGTAGGCAATGCTATCGACGAGATCGACGACTTGAGCTTCGAGCAGCGGACTGCCAGTGAGGCGAAACTCGCCCGAAACGAGCCGTTTGGGGTTCTTACTGTGCGCCACGAACGCTTCGCGAAGCTCGAACGTGAGGTTCAACCCTGGAAAATCGGGGTAGCGATCCTCGAGTTCATCGACGCGGTATAGCCCGTGCAGATTGTGATCGAATCCGCCGACGGCTTGCATTCGTGCATTGAGTGCGTCCTCGCCCGCATGGCCGAACGGCGGGTGGCCGATGTCGTGCGCGAGCGCGATCGCTTCGGTCAGGTCTTCGTTCAAACGCAGCCGACGCGCCACGGTGCGGGCGACTTGCGTCACTTCGAGCGTGTGCGTCAGCCGCGTGCGGTGGTGGTCGTTGACCGAGGCAACCAGAACTTGCGTCTTCCCCGTCATGCGTCGAAACGCCGAACTGTGAACGATCCGCTCGCGATCGCGTTGGTACGCCGAACGAAACGGATGGTCCGGCTCCGCATGGCGACGCCCGCGCGACCGATTCGACCGCATCGCGTACGGGGCGAGGTGCGCGTCTTCGATTTCGTGCCAATCGCTCAGGGAAACGGGACGCATCACGCGGAGTGACTCCTTGCGGCGACGAGCAAGTCGTACACCGCATCGAGCGATTGCACGATCACGCGCAAATCGTTGAGGACCGTCATAAAGTTCGTGTCGCCGTTCCAGCGCGGTACGATGTGCCAATGCAGATGCCCCGGCAACCCCGCCCCCGCCGCACGACCCAGATTCAAACCGACGTTGAAGCCCTCCGCCGAGATATTCCGTTCGAGTATCTGCGTGTACCGAACGATCTCCGCCTGTAAATCGACCGATTCCGCGAACGACAGGTCATCGAGACGAGCTTTGTGTGCCTTGGGTATAATTAGTAGGTGCCCGTTCGTGTACGGGAACCGGTTGAGCATGATTACGCTACTGTCCGTGCGTGCGACGACGTGATTCGCGCGATCGTCGCTGCCCGCCACCGCACGGCACACGAAACAATCGTCGTCCGATGTTCTCGGCTTCGGGTTCGCAACGTAGTTCAAACGCCACGGTGCCCAGAGTTGATCCACAACGCACCCCCCGTAACAGTTTCGTGCCCCTGATAGTATATCGTATCAGCGATTCCAGAATTCGCCGCGACGCGAAGGCATCCAGAATTAGCCGCGACGCGAAGGCTTTGCGCAGCGGAGCGCGTTGTTAGTCCGAAGATTCGAGGTTTTGATGCGATTATCAATCGTGTGTGCTCTCCTGCTCGCCGCGTCTTCGCACGCCATCGCGATGGATTTCGACCGCCTCCCAATCGAGTATTCGACCGCAAAGACCGATAACGCCGTCTCGAAGCTCGAACGTCGGCTCAAAGCGAGCAAGGTTCCACTGAAGTCAGACGACGAACATGGCTACCTTCCATCGGTACTGAAGGCACTCGATGTACCGATCTCGTCGCAGCTCCTCGTCTATTCCAAGACGAGCCTCCAGCGCAGTCGCATCGGTCCAAAGACGCCGCGAGCAATCTACTTCAACGACGATGTCAGCGTCGGTTACTGTCGACACGGCGACGTTCTCGAAATCGCCGCATCGGACGTCAACCTCGGTGCCGTCTTTTACACGATCGAGCAGAACCCCGCCAAACGCGGTGCGTTCATTCGGCAAACCGAGAGTTGCCTGATCTGCCACGGCTCGTCGAGCAATCGCGGCTACCCCGGTTATCTCATCCGCTCGGTATCGACGGATCGCAGTGGCGAACTGGTGCTGTCGCTCGGCAGCAAGCGCGTCGATCATACGACACCGCTCGAAGATCGTTGGGGTGGCTGGTACGTGACGGGTACCGTGGGCAAACAGACGCACCTGGGCAATCAGATCGTCGGCGGGTGGCCGTGGGCGGACAAAAACCAGCCGCTAGAACCGGCGAACGTCACCGATCTGAAGCCGTATTTCACCGTGGCCAACTACTTGTCGCCGCACAGCGACCTGATCGCGTTGATGGTACTCGAACACCAGAACGAGACGCACAATCGACTGATCCGTGCGAACTTCCAAACGCGACAGGCGTTGCACGAACAGGCCGAGATGAACAAGGCGTTCAACGAGCCAGCCACGTACCGAACCGAAGGCATCACGCACCGGATCGAATGGGCCTGCGAGCCGGTGGTACAGCATTTGCTGTTTTTTGAGGAAGCGAAGTTGACCGAACCGGTGGCGGGTACGTCGGGGTTCGCGAAGGAGTTTGCGGCACGCGGGCCGTTCGATTCCAAGAAGCGGTCTTTACGCGAATTCGACTTGAAGACGCGAATGTTCCGCTACCCGATGAGCTACGTCGTCTATTCGACGCTATTCGATGGCCTGCCCACCGAAGCGAAGAATCGCGTCTACTTGCGGCTCTGGGAAGTGCTAACGGGTAAAGATCAAACGAAAGAATACGCACACCTCTCGAAGGCGGATCGGCGAGCCATCTTGGAGATCCTCCGCGAGACGAAACCCGGCTTGCCGGAGTATTGGACGAAGTGAATATGTCAGCAGAATCTCCAGCAGTCGCATGGTACACGTTGCCATTTGCGGAAGCATTCCAGCGGCAGAAGTCCGATGGTGCGCAGGGTCTGACGCAAACCGAGGCGGCACGCCGGCTCGCGGAGTTCGGCCCGAATACGCTGACTCAGGCGCACGGACGTTCGGTATGGTCCATCTTGTTCGCGCAGTTCCAAAGTCTCATCGTGGCACTGCTCGTTGTGGCGACAACCATCGCGTTTGTCATGGACGAAAATATCGAAGGCGTCGCGATCTTGGTCGTCATCGTCATTAATGCCGCCATCGGTTTCTTCACCGAATGGAAGGCCGAGCGCGCGTTGTCCGCACTGCAAAAACAATCGGTGCCGGTCGCGCACGTGATTCGCGAAGGTGCGGAACGGGAAATCCCCGCCGCCGACCTCGTCCCCGGCGATCTGGTCGTTCTCGCGGCTGGCGCACGGGTGCCTGCCGATGGCCGCATCGTCGAAAGCGTGCGGTTGCAAATCGAGGAAGCCGCGCTCACCGGAGAATCGCACGCGGTGGTGAAATCGACCGAGCCAATTGCCGACGAGAATGCGGCACTCGGCGACCGCCTCAATATGGCGTTTCTGGGAACGACGATCACCGAGGGCCGCGGCCGGTTGTTAGTGACGGCTACCGCCGCACAAACCGAAGTCGGCAAGATCGGCAAATTGATCGACGACGCCACCACCCGCGCCACGCCGTTGGAACAAAAGCTGGCCAAACTCGGTCGCTTGCTGATTGTCGTCGTGCTGGCGTTGTGCGGCGTCATCGTCGTGGTGGGCTGGCTTCGCGGCGTGACGGACTTCTTGCATATGTTGGAAATCGGCCTCTCGTTGGCCATCGCCGCCGTACCCGAAGGTCTGCCCGCTGTGGCCACCATGACGCTAGCGCTCGGGATGCAACGCATGGCGCGGCAGCGGGCGCTCGTCCGTCAGCTGCCGGCCGTCGAGACGCTCGGTTCGACCACCGTCATCTGCACCGATAAGACCGGGACGCTGACCAAGAACGAAATGACCGTGCGGATGTTCGTGTTGGACGCGCGGAAAATCGAAGTGACCGGCACCGGTTACGAGCCAAAAGGGACGTTCCAGATCGGCGATACGCCCGTCGATCCGCGTGCCGATGAACACCTCGCGCTCGCACTGCGAATTGGCACGTTGTGTAACGATGCCAAAGTCGAACGCACCGACGATCGCGAAACCGTACTCGGCGATCCAACGGAAGCAGCACTGGTTATCGCGGCGGAAAAAGCGGGTATGCATCGCGACGCGCTTTCGACGGAATTTCCGCGCCTCAGCGAAGTGCCGTTCGACAGTACCAGCAAGCGGATGGTCACGGTGCATCGCACGCCGGAAGGCAAGATAATCGCTTATATTAAAGGCTCGCCGGGCACATTGCTAGCGGCAAGTATCGCGCAGGTTCGATCCACGGGAACTGCGACGCTTACACCTGATGACCGTCGAGTTTGGGAAGCAGCGAACGAGGGGCTGGCGGGTACGGCACTTCGGGTTCTCGGCATCGCCTTTCGCGAACTGCCGGAGGGTTACAACGAGGGCGATTTTGCCAAAGACTTAACCTTCGTCGGCCTCGTCGGCATGAGCGATCCGCTCCGCGAAGAGGCCAAAGCCGCCATCGCCGTCTGTCGCACGGCGGGGATTCGCACCGTAATGATTACGGGCGACCAGCAACCGACTGCCGTCGAAATCGCGCGGCAACTCGGGATCGACCGCGATCTCGATGGGCGTCCGTTACGCACGATCCACGGTCGCGAGTTGACCGGCCTCGACGCAGCGGGGTGGGGTCGCGTGGTCGCCGATGCGGCCGTATTTGCCCGCGTCTCGCCGGAACACAAGTTGCAAATTGTCGAGGCGTTGCAACAACAAGGGCACATCGTCGCCATGACCGGGGACGGCGTCAACGACGCTCCTGCATTGAAGAAGGCGGACATCGGCATCGCGATGGGCATCAAGGGCACCGAGATCGCCAAAGAGAACGCCGACATGGTGATTACGGATGATAATTTCGCGAGCATCGTCGGAGCCGTCGAACAGGGGCGAATCGTCTACGGCAACATCCTGAAATTCATTCACTATTTGTTTTCGTGCAACTTTTCCGAAATCCTCACCGTGTTCGTCGCGCTCATGATCGGCTGGCCGCTTCCGCTGGTGGCACTCCAGATCTTGTGGCTCAACCTGATTACCGACATCTTCCCTGCGTTTGCCTTGGCGCTCGAGCCATCGGCACCCGACGTGATGCAGAAACCGCCACGCAACCCGAAAGAATCGCTGCTACCGAAGCGCCTGTTAGTGATGATCGTTTGGGAAGGGTTCCTGCTCGGTACCATCACGTTGTTCGCATTTGCCATCGGGATGCGCTGGTACGGAATCGAAGGCGACGGGTTGCGCGAAGCGACCACGATGGCTTTCATGACGCTGGCGTTCGCGCAAGTTTTCCACGCATTCAACGCGCGCTCGCAGTCACACTCGATATTCACCCGTCGCCTGTTCACGAACGGCTGGCTCTGGGCCGCAGTCGGAACGTGCCTCGCCCTTCAATTCGCCGCCGTCTATGTGCCGATCTTGCAGCAGGTGTTGCAAACGGTGCCACCATCGGCATCCGACTGGGGCGTGATCGTAGCCTGTTCGCTACTGCCGATCGCCGTAGTGGAGTTGGTGAAATTCGTTTCTTCACGAGTCAACGCCGCAGGCAATGGAGAGAACGGGTTAACGCTCACCGCCCGATGAAGTTCCTGGGCGATGAAATTCCTGGGGAGGCTGCCGTCTCATAACAGTAACGCTGCAAGGCCGAAATAAAACAGCAGCGTGAAAATGTCGGTGAATGCCAAAGTCACCGGCCCGGCTGCAATCTTTGGGTCGAGC
>JAYVXI010000187.1:0-37336 GCA_043785305.1 Limnoglobus sp.
CCACTCGTCGTCGGTAATATCACTGGGATACGGTTGGCGTTCAGTGTTCATAGCCTATTCTACCGCCACCACTCGCGTTAAGTGCATAACAGGCTCTACGGCATCTCCAATCTGAACATAGTGCCTTGGGAGATGGCCTCATAGCTAGCCTGGGAGAACCGGTTGAAGTCCATTGGGATGAAGTGAAACAAGCCAGCCCCGCAAAGGAATGATGTCTAAATGTCGGTACTGGATATGACATGCACACGTGATTATATCCCAAATCAAATTTCTACGGTACGATCTCTGCCACATTCCTGGTGGTCGAACGAGTGGCTTAGCTGGATGAACACGCTTTTTCTGACTGAACGTGCAAGGAAAGTATTGATTCGAGACATATTTTTGAGCGGTGGATAACAGGGAAATCGGTCTCAACAATTTCCCATCTATGATGATCGAGAACACGTTGCGTGTGTTTAGCAAGGCTGGCTTTTGCGCTGCAAAGCGCTGTGGAAATGACATTATTGCCGGACACATCCTGCCCGCGCTTCGCTCCGAAGACTACGCGGCGCGGCTAATCGAATGAAGATTATGAAGTACTCGGTAATCGCATTGCTGTTCGCAGGTTACACGACAGCGGCGGATAAAATCGTGTCGATTACGGGTCGTGTCACGATGCCTGCTGGCACTGAGAAGGTGTTGGCGGCCGACGCGATTGTTTATCTTGACGCGACGGATGCCATTCCGCCCCAAACCGACCTCGTAGCGATCACCGCCAAAGTGAAAGGGGGTCGGCTCGTGCCCGAACAGATCGATTTGATCGTCGGACAGAAATTGGTCGTTGATATTGAAGGTAAAGAGCCTTATTCGCTCCATGTCCACTCGAGCCAAGAACCCGAGTTTGGGAGAACCTTGCCCACGAACATGGCGCGATGGGAGAAGACTTTCACGAAACCGACGATGTTGGCTTCCGTCACATGCGACATCCACCCCACATTTATGGGAAAGCTGACCGTGTTGCCAAACCGGGCGTTCGTGAGGACGTTGAAGGATGGTTCGTTCGCGCTCTCGGTCGCACTGCCACCAAGAAAGTACGAGATTCACGCCTTCCTGATGAACCACGGCCGATCCTCCGGAAGCATCGAAGTGAAAGCGGGACGAATCGCGACAATTGATTTTGAACTGCCCAAATAACCCTCACCCACACGATTTGACGCAGTCAAAAAATCGGAGGCGATGCGACGTAAGTCGGAAATCGCGTCTTGCACGGACGTACTCAAAAGTGTCTCCAAATGACACAGAATTGTCGTGGCCGGTCGATTTTGTGTCGTGGTCGGTCGATTTTATGTCGCGTTCGGTCGATTTTATGTCGGTACTTTCCCCGAGTGCGAGTCGAATGACCCTCGACACAACCCCATTTACGAGTTCGAGATACGGCAAAAACCCTCGAGACCGATCAGCGAATTGCGATCAAAAAGAGGCATTTTGAGACGAAAAAACACCCGAAAACACGGTTTTGGTGCCCGAGCAATGGTGACTTACGTCGATTCCGAACGGACTTTTTCTGCCACTTCGACCGTTTTTGCACGAAAACAGTTGCGAATTGCGGAACGATGGCTGTATTCTTTAGTTACCTGCCTCCGTTTCATTTTCGATCACCATTGAGGGAAAACGATGCCGAACGCCAACTCACACGGCAGCAACCGCCGTTCGTTTATGAAGGCCACGGCTGCAACCGCAGCGGCGGCGAGTCTGCTCGCGCCATCGGTTCATGCGGCAGGCAGCGATGTCATTAAGATCGGCCTCGTCGGCTGTGGCGGTCGCGGTCGCGGTGCCGCCAGCGATGCCTTGAAGGCCGATCCGCAAGTCAAACTCGTCGCCATGTGCGACATTTTCCCCGATGTCCTCGCAGCGGCGCACGACGTCGTCAAAGGGCAGTTCAAGGACCGCGTCGATACCGGCGACCGCTTGTATTCGGGCTTCGATGGCTACAAGCAGCTGATCGACAACGCGGGTTGCGACATCGTGCTGCTCTGCACGCCGCCCGGCTTTCGCCCGGTACACCTGAAATATGCGGTCGAAGCGGGCAAGAACGTCTTCGCTGAGAAGCCGATGGCGGTCGACATTCCCGGCGTGAAGTCGGTGATCGAGTCCGCAAAGCTGGCCGCCAAGAAGGGCCTGATGTGCGCATCCGGCTTCTGTTACCGCTACGAATTCGCCAAACGCGAGACGGTGAAGCGGATTCACGACGGGCAGATCGGCGATGTTTCGGCGATGCACGTCAGCTACAACACCGGCGACATCTGGCACCGCGGTCGGAAGCCCGAATGGACCGAAATGGAGTTCCAGGTCCGCAACTGGTACTACTTCTCGTGGTTATCGGGCGATCATATCGTCGAGCAACACTGCCATAACCTCGACAAAGCCGCGTGGGTCATGAAGGGCGAAATGCCCGTTGCCGCAACTGGCCTCGGTGGGCGTCAGGTCCGCGTCGATCCGATGTACGGCAACATTTACGACCACTTCAGCATCATTTTCGAATACGCGGGTGGGCAGAAGCTGTTCTCGAACTGTCGCCAGATGCCGCGCTGCGATAGCGATGTCAGCGATCATATCTTCGGGACGAAAGGCTCCGCCCAACTGATGGATCACAAGATCAAGACCGGCGGCACGACGTGGGAATTCGAGGGCAAGAACCCGAACATGTATTACCAGGAACACGTCGACTTCATCCAAGCCCTGCGTGCAGGTAAGCCGATTAACGACATGGAATCGGCCGCGAATAGCACGATGATGGCGATCATCGGCCGACAGTCGGCGTACACCGGCAAACGGCTGACGTGGAAGAAGATGCTGGAAAACAAGGAAGATCTCTCGCCGAAGCAGTACGCCTGGGGTGAGAACGTCGTCCCCGGCGTCGCCAAGCCCGGCCAAGTGTAATCCACTTTCAACGACCCCGATTCCGCAGGGCGCGTTCGGAAACGAACCGCCCTGCCCCATCGGGGTTCTTCTTTTCCATCAATCAGGAGTGACGAATGACCGTACCGATTGGACGTCGCGATTTTTTACGCACTACAGCGGCCACGACGGCTGCGATTGTTGCCGCACAAGCGGGGTGGGCGGCGGAACCGAGCAAGAAAGCGAAGCTCAAGAAGGCCGTGAAGTTTGGGATGATCGGCATCAAAGGTTCAAACCTGGAGAAGCTCGAGCTCGTCAAAAAGCTCGGTTTCCAAGGCGTGGAAATCGACAGCCCAAGTAGCGTCGATCTCGACGATCTCGTCAAAGCCAAAGAAGCCACGGGGATTGCGATTCACGGCGTCATCGATTCCGTTCACTGGAACGACACGCTTTCCAGCCCGGACGAAGCGGTGCGGGCCAAGGGATTGAAGGCACTCGAAGGCGCGCTATGCGATGCCAAGAAAGTCGGCGCGGACACGGTGCTGCTCGTTCCCGGCGTCGTGAACAAAGACGTCACATACGAACAGTGTTACGCCCGTTCGCAAGCCGAAGTGAAGAAGGCATTACCACTGGCAGAGAAGCTCGGGGTGAAGATCGCAATTGAAGTGGTCTGGAACGATTTCATCACGAAACCCGAGCAACTGATTCAGTACGTCGACGACTTTAAATCCGAGTTCGTCGGTGCGTATTTCGACTGTAGCAACATGCTGAAATACGGCGTGCCAGCCGCCGAGTGGATTCGCAAACTCGATAAGCGAATGCTGAAATTCGACTTCAAAGGCTACAGTAAAAAGAAGCAATGGGTCGCGATTGGAGAAGGCGATGAGGATTGGCCGGAGATACTGAAGGCACTCGCCGAAATCGGTTACAACGGTTGGGCCACAGCAGAGGTTTCCGGCGGCGGCGAGAAGGAACTGAAGGACGTCGCAGTCCGTATGAACCGCGTTCTCGAAATGTCGTAGAGAGTTAATGTTGTAGGTCGGGTCGAGTTTTGAGAGGCCCGACTGCGTTATCCTAAGCTCACTTCTTCGGCAAGGCGTTGAATGCAGTTGCGTCGTACGGGTCGTTCGACCGGGCTGGCGGTTTTGCAATCGGAGTCACCAGTGTGGGGCGTTGTGGTTCGGCTGTCACTGTCATCGGCACTTCGGCTTTCACGGCCAGCATCGCACGCAGCGTCACCACGGCTGGCACTGCGCTCAATACCCACGTTTCGATGTTGCGGTATGCGGGGTGGATGCGATTCGGAAGGGCTGCGAGTTTCTGCCCGCCGTGCGCCGTCACCAGCTTTTCGAGGAGCGGGCTGCCCAATGGATTCGCACGCGAAATTTGATTCGCCACGACTTTGCGGTTCGTCGCTGTGGCCTCCGCGTCGATGTATCCTTCGCGCACCCGCGATAGTTTGAAAGCGCTTTTGTCGGACTTCTGCGCGTGGCAACTCGCGCACACGTTCATCAGGAGCGGTTGCACTTTCGTTCCGAAACTCAGTGTCGCCTCGGTCGAGAGATCGTCGTTCACGGGTATTGTCGCCGTGGCTTGGGTCGCCTGAAGTGCGGGCTTCTTCACCACGACCCGCGCGGCTTTCGCTTCGAGTTTCCGAAACGATTCCAGTAGCGCGACATCGTTCGGACTCGATGCCAACACGCTGCGAGCGTGGCCAATTGCACGATCGTACATCGCGTTCTTATCGCACCACGCCGCCATCTGTGCGGCCCCCGCCACGGTGGTTACGTCCATTTTTCCAAGCACGAATTGATACACTTCCTCCACGTTCGCCGCTTCAAACAACACGTGATTTTGCGATAGAGTGCGCGTTCGTTCGCCATCGGTCACGCGAAAAATCGTACCCACGTGTAGCGTGTGGCCTTCGACGATACTGAAGTCGTCGAGCAAAATCGCCCGATGCACCGCAGGCATTTGGGCGATCCCAAGCGACGACAACGCGAACACGCACACGAGCGAAAATAAGTATTTTGCGTTCATGACATGCGGCATATCTTCTGTGCCGAACGCGGTCAAGATCGGTAATCTATCCCCCATGAATGCACTCCTCGACGATACGATTGTCGCTCTCTCGTCGGCACCGGGACCGGGGACGCGCGCTATCGTTCGCCTTAGTGGCACCGCGGCGTGCGCGATTGTGGATCGCGTCTTTACCGCGGTGCCTGCCGATGCGCGGGGGCGGCTCGTTTCGGGGCATTTGCGCCTGTCGGGTGTACACTCGCCGCTGCCTGCGGATCGCTATTTGTTCGCCGCACCGCACTCGTACACCGGGCAAGATTGCATCGAGCTGCACACGGTTTCGTCGCCGCCGCTCATCGAGTTGCTGATTGCCGATCTGCTCATGGCAGGGGCGCGATCGGCGCAGCCGGGCGAGTTCACATTACGCGCGTTTTTAGCGGGAAAGAAAGACCTGACGCGGGCCGAAGCGGTTCTTGCTGTGATCGATGCGGGAAACGATGCGGACCTGAAAGCGGCACTCGCCCAACTCGCGGGTGGCGTCGCGCGGCCACTGGATACCCTACGCGACGACTTGCTCAATCTGCTCGCGGACATCGAGGCGGGTTTGGACTTCGTCGATGAAGATATCGAGTTCGTAGGCAAGTCCGATCAACTCTTACGCATCGCGACGGGCCTCGCGCAACTCACGAACTTGAAGCGGCAACTCGACGACCGCACCGTCAGCGATCGACCGATTCGCATCGCCCTCGCCGGGCCGCCGAACGCGGGGAAAAGTAGCCTGTTCAATGCATTATCGACCGCCGGGCCGGGCGCGATTGTCAGCCCGATTGCCGGGACGACCCGCGACTACCTGACCGCCGTACTGGAATTGTCTGGCATCCGCGTCGAACTGATCGACACCGCTGGCATTCGCGAAACTGCGGACACTATCGAATGCGCCTCGCAAGCCTTGGGGCAAACGCAATCCGAACGCGCCGAGATCGTCGTCTGGTGCGTACCGAGCGACGAACCCGATGCCATGCGCCCACCAATGCATTTGGCTAACACCGTGATTGTGTACACGAAGTCGGACCTCATGTTTCGAGGTGAACTGTCCGCATCGACGACCACTCCCAACGGCCTCGATGAATTCCGACATGTGTTGTCGGCAAAAGTACAATCGCTATCGCGTCCCGCACTCGCACCGAGCCAAAGTCGCTGCCGTCACCACGTCGACGCCGCCATCGACTCACTCCGCCGAGCGCACGCCCACGTCCTCTACGACGACCCGCAAGAATTGATCGCGTTGGAATTGCGCAAAGCGCTCGATCAACTCGGCGAGATGGTCGGCGCAATCTACACGAACGACTTACTGGACAGGATCTTTAGCCGCTTTTGCATCGGGAAGTGAGACGCACTCGTGCCTTTCACTTCGACTTCCGCGTATCGACGCGATCTTTGAATTCGCCGGGTGGGCGACGGAAGAAGCGGGGGCGGGTGATCGTGTAGCCTTTTCCGCCGAACGCTAACATTGCGCCACCGAGGCAAACCATTACCGTCGCGAAGCCGAGGGGAACGACGAGGCTCGCGATCGAGTGTTCGGCCGGCTGACCGGGTAGACCTCCGACGCCGCTCGCATAACGAGCTGCGGTGAAACAGGCGATTAGGAAACCGATTGCGATCACGACGATGGATGTATACTTCACGTCAAATTCTCCTTTGTATTCAGCTGAGGTTGGGTCGTGCGTTGCCGATTGGCATCTCGGCTAGCACGCTCGGCAATGCCATTACCTGAACGGGAACGGGGGCTGCCAACACGGGTGGCGCGAGTGCTAGATAATAGATAATTTGTGCAACATCCTTCACGTTATCCATATCTAACACCTCGCATAGTAGGATTGCAATCCATTCTGGAACCGAACCATCAACGAGAAACAGCCCACAAAGTGGGACTGTTTCAAACCAACATTTTTTTTGCAAATCGGGAACTTCTACTTATTGAGATCGGACTCGGATTGCGGTGCGTTTTCGTTCTGATCTACCCGAAAATCGACCGTGGTGCTTTGACCCGCTCGGAACTCGACATCGCGGGTTTGTTCTTTGGTTTTGCCGTCGATCGTCCAGCTCGCCTTGATTGCATACTTGAACGTTTGGCCCGCTTCAAGGACTGGAGAGTTGAAGAGCCGTTCGGTTCCCGTCGCTTCGGTCGTCGTACCTGCGAACCACACTTGCGCGTCGGTCGTTGGCACTTTCACCGTGATGTATGCACGATTTTGAGCCAAAGTGACCATTGGAGCCGTTTGTTGAGGAATCGCGTTTTGAACGAGTGGCGTACTGTATGTCGCGGGAACGACATAGTTCGGCGTCGTGTAGGTAGTTGTTGGGTTTGGCGTGGTGTAATATTGTGTGACATTCGGCGTCGTGTAGTAAGGCGTCGTGTAGTAAGGTGTCGTGTTGTACACTGGCGCGGGCGAATAGTAACCCCGGTTGTTATTGTAGCCGAAGCCCTGGTTGTATCCGTAGCCTTGGTTAAGGCCGAAACCCTGATTGAAGCCGAAGCCTTGGTTGTAACCGTTGCCGAAACCGCCATAACCGAACGAGTTACCGTAGTTTTGCGAGTACGGTCGATACCCTTGATTCCCATAATATCCGTTGCCGGGTTGGCCGATCGTGATGCCTGCACCACTGATCGTCACCCCCACTCCCCCACGCCCGCCGCGGCCGTAGCCGTTACGTTGGGCGTTTGCGTCGCCTGCATCAGTACAGACGATTAGACCTGCCAGTGCAATTACCGAGTAAACATGTCGCATTTTCGTCTCCTTGTGAACCCGTATAACGGGGCACTTCCATTGCCATTGATGGCGTTTCGCCCCCCGAAGTAGGAGGCTTTTCGTAACGCGATCGCTCGTTGCATTCGTAGACTTCACGAAGCTTACAAACGTGTGCTTCGACCCTGCATGAGTCGTAAAACTATGGCGACCACAACGACCAGTAAAATTAAGTGGATGAGATCGCCACCGAATGGGGAGACGAACGCTCCCAGCAGCCAGAGCAATACCAAGAACACGATAATCGTTTCGTAGGAATATGCTGGCATTGAAAAGCACTCCAGATCGTGAGAATGGACGAATTCATTTTTCAAGTATCACGCGGGGAAGCGGTAGAACAGCTTCCCCAAAGAACACTATCGATTTACTTCTTGGCGACGGAGAACTTGAAGTCGTGCGATGCGTCGGCACCCTTTGTAGGGTGGCCCATCACTTTGACTACGAAGTCGCCGATTGGTGCGTCATCGGCAGCTTTCAGCGAGAACTTACCTTCGGTTTCGCCGTTCTTGATCCCGCCCGTAGCCGGTTCGACTGTGATACCCTTAGGCAGGCCTTCAAATTTCACTGCGACATCTTGGTTGAACGTCTTATCGCGGCTGATCGAAATCGCGAAGGCCTTCGTCTCACCTTGTTTCAGGGCCGTCGTCCAGAACGGTACGCCGAGGGTGAACGTGTCCTTTTTGCTAACGCTAATCTTGATCGTGTTGCTCGCATCGGCACCCTTGGCGGGGTGACCGACGACTTTAACTTCGTAATCGCCCACTGCCGCTTCGTCGCTGGCCGTGAGCGTGAATTTCGAGTCGGTGTTCTTGCTTTGTATGACGGGCTTCGACGGATCGACCGTCACGCCTTTCGGCAGACCTTCGAGCATCACGGTGACGTCTTGATCGAAATTCGTGCCGCGTTTGATACCGACAGTTGTTTGAGCCGTATCGCCTTGCTTGACGGAAACCGATGAGGTCGTGATGTTAAACGTCTCATCGGCTTGGCCGTACATCGGTGGCTTGGCCGCAGTGCCTGTGACTCCTGGGCCACCTGGCGTGCCGGCTTTTTCGCATCCCGTGCTAACCGCAAACACCGCCAACATCAGGCCAACAATCGTACGTTTCATGGGAACCTCTTCTGTTGAGAACTGGCCACCTCCGCACCACGCGAAGTCAGCGTTCGTTCTGAGAGGATTTACCAGCCGCAACTGTCGTGCCGATTGGCATCATAATCCGACAAACCGAATAAAACGAAGATTCGTGCTGGTATTTGCGGATCGAACGTCCGTTTCGGAAGGCGATTTCTCAGCGATGGGCATCGATTCGCAAAACTACGAGCGTGCCTTCGCGGTCGCATAGCGATCGTAGCGATCCGAAAGTGCGAAGAACGTCGGTGCCCACAGCCCCACGAAAATGCCGAAGCGTTCGCCGTGCGCGACATCGGGTTCTTTGAACAGAACCCAGACGAGGATCGACGCGACGATCGAAATGAAACCCGAAACGAAACAGATGTTGCTGAGAATCCTCAGCGCGCTGGCAGACATGTGCATTCTCCTACGGTTCGACATCGCGCGATTCGCAATGCCGGAGAGTAACCTCGCTGCATTCATAGTCCAACGCGAGCCGCATCGGTCTGGGAATTATCCTTCAAACTCGAACCGAAAGTCGCGTTCGCGTACTCGAGGGTACGTTCCTTGCGAATTTTAAGCCTCTCTTGCGTTGTCGATACCGATCTGTTAATGCCTCTCGGTTCTGGGGGGCAGCTCGTGAAATGGAAGCGGCTACTACTCGTGTCGGTGTTTGCCACGGGGTGTGGGCGGTCGTATTACCGCGCCTCGGCGGACCGCGAAACGTACCCGATTATCAGCCAGCGCGTGGTGAAGCCCGAGTATTCGATTGGCCGTACGCAACTCGAACCGGCGGCGACGTCGCGGCTCGCCGACCCCACGAATCCGGATCGCCCGCCGAAGCCGCCCGACGATCCCTCGGCTGCGATTTTCATGGAGCATCCGGGTAAGTTCGTCGGTTATCGCAAGTGGGAAAAAGATGGCGTCCTCGTCGATATCGAACCAGTTGGCTGGGAAGAAAACCTCGGCGCATCGCCCGGTGTCGCGCTGAAGTTGACGCAAGATCAGGCGATGGACAAGGCACTCGAAAACAGCCGTGAGTATCAGACGCGATTAGAAAGCGTCTACATTCAGGCGCTATCGTTGACGCTGAATCGCTTCGAGTTCGACGTGCAATTCTTCGCGCGTCGCTCCACCAATTATTCGCACATCGGGAGTGGCAGTTCCTTTCCGGAATCGAACTCGTTGCTCCAGAGTGCGGACAAAGGTTTCATGCGCAATTTCGCAGCGGGCGGGCAGTTGCTCACCGATTTCGCGAACAGCTTCATGTGGGAATTTACGGGCCGCACACACACGGCGAGCAGTTCGATCGGCATGACTCTGATCCAACCGCTGCTGCGCGGCTTCGGTCGTAATATCCGCCTCGAAACGCTGACGCAGGGCGAGCGCGACGTGCTGTATGCGGTCCGCGATTTCGCACGGTTCCGCAAACTGTTCTGGGCGTCGATCAACGTCGAGAGTGGCGGCTACTTGCAGATTTTGCGCCAGATTCAGAGCGTGCGAAATGCGGCGGCGAACTTGCGGAGCCAGGAAGAAAACTACGCACTCTATCGCATCTTGTTTCAGGGTGGCCGCACGCAAGTGGCGAACGTCGATCAGGTGTTTCAGGCATTGCTGTCCGCACGGCGCGACTTAATTTCCTCCGAAATCGAACTGCAAAACCAACTCGATCGCTACAAGCTCTTGCTCGGGTTACCGCCACGATTGATGGTCGAACTCGACGACACGCCGTTGAATCGCTTTCAACTCGTCGGTGTGGATGTCGAGAAACTGCGAGCGGAGATTGAAGTCTTCGAGCGGAAGCGGAAGTCCGAACTCGACGCCGCGCCGACGCTCGCCGTTCTGCAAGAATCGGTCGAGACATTGCGCGCATTTTCGACGCGCGCGGAGAAGACGATCACCGCGTCGGAGAGTGCGCTCAAACTGTTGGCGGACGATCTCAAACGACCGGTACCCGCGGAAGATCAGGAGCAGTTCGAGCGTGCGAAAGCGGCGTACCTTCAGCAGAAAGACAAGCCGACCGAACTCCGCGAGCGAATCGCAGCGTTTCGTGTGGAACTGAAACAGAATCAAGGCGAGTTTAGCGAAAGCAACCGCGAGCCGAGTTGGAAAGCGGTCGTGGCGGCGGCCCGTGAGATGGCGAGCATCGTCGATAACGCGATCGCGGCGGAGTCGGTGGCACGCATCTACACGCTACGACTTCCCGAACAACCGTTTACCGAAGAGTCTTTGTTGCCTTTCGCCAAAGAGAACCGGCTCGATTTGCAGAACGTGAAGGGCCAGGTCACCGATTCGTGGCGAAAGGTTTCGATTGCGGCGAACGCGCTCAAGTCCGATCTGACGGTACGACTCAACGGGACGCTCGTCACCGAAGCGGGTGGTAAAAACCCATTGGAGTTCGGTGCCGAAGGCAGTCGACTCGCGGCGGGTATACAGTTCGATGGCCCGCTGAATCGCCAGTTTGAACGGAACGTTTATCGCCAAAGTCTGGTAATCTATCAGCGTTCGCGGCGCACATACATGGCGCTGTCGGATAATGTCGAACTCGACGTGCGAACGGGCATTCGCGAACTCCAACGGCAGCGAATCAACTTCGAGATCGCCCGGCAGCAGTTGCTCGTGGCGGTGCGTCAGTTGGCGATCGAACGGCGACTGCTGACGGCACCCGTGCAAGATCGCGAACGCCGTGGCGACGACGGCGCGGCGACGTTACGGATTCTGAGTGCGCAACAATCGCTATTGGTCGCACGCAACGGGTTGGCGGATAGTTTCTTTAATTACGAGCAACAACGGATCCGACTTCTGATAAACTCGGAGAAGATGCGTCTCGACGAACGAGGGTACCCCACCGATGACACCGACCAACCTGTTGCCGCCCCCACAACTCAGTCTACCATCGACAGCGCCGCTCCCGGCACTCCCACCCCGACGCCCGCAGCCCAACCGTAGAAGCCTATTCCGCGGTTTACTTCGCCGCGCCGTCATCCTGAGCCTGATAGCGGGGGGAGTTTATCTCGGCTGGAAATACGTGTTGCCGTACATCGTCGGCTCGCGCAGTTTCGAGCGCCCCGTCACGGCGGTCGTTACGCAAGGTGTTTTGAAAATCACGATTACGGATCGCGGCGAACTCGAAAGCATCGACGCGGTGCAAGTGAACTGCGATCTCCAAGGCGGTGGCAAACTCGTCTCCATCATCGACGAAGGCAAGCTAGTCGCCAAAGGCGAAGAAGTCGCGAAGCTCGATACCGACGTTTTGTTGCGCTCGATCAACGAGCAAGATGTGAAGTGGCAGACCGCCGAGGGCAAGCTGAAATCGAGCCGCAGCGATCTGTCGCAGGCGAAAAACAAAGCGGAGGGCGAGATCGCTAAAGCCGACCTGGCCCTGACGTTGGCGAAGATCGATCTCGAGTCGTACGACGATCCGCAAGGCGAGTATAAACGCGACGTCGATAAATTTAAGGGCGCGTTGGAACTGAAAAAGAAAGAACTGAAGGAGGCGGAGGACGATATTGCGTTCACAAAAGGACTCGTCAAAGACGGGTACGCACAACTCGAACAGATTCGCGCGAAAGAACTGACCTTACAACAGCGAAAATTCGAGGTGCTGAGCGCCCAAGCGGAAATCACCGTGATGGAGAAATTCACTCGGAAAAAGAAGATCACCGAGTTGAAAGCGAAGGCCGAGGAAGCCGAACGCGAGTTGCGACGCACGAAGGAAACGCAAGCATCGATGATTGAAAAGATCGAGGCCGAACTGAAAGCGGCCCAGAGCACGTCGGAGATCGAGAAGAAACAACTCACGAGAATGAACGAGCAGATGGAACGCTGCACGATTCACGCCCCAGCGAGTGGAATCGTCGTCTACGCGAGTAACCGTTACTATGATGAATCGATGCGTATTCGCCCCGGTGTCCAGTTGTACTTTCGGCAAGAAATCTTCAGCCTGCCCGACCTTACGCGGATGCGAGTGAAGCTCAAAATTCACGAATCGGTCATCAAGAAAGTGAAGATCGGCATGTCCGCCACGTTCCAAATCGATGCGTTGCCGAACCGCGTACTCAACGGCAAGGTGCTCAAAATCGCGACGATCGCGCAATCCGATGGCTACCGTGGGGGTGGGGTGAAACAGTACGACACGGTACTGAGCCTCGACGATATGCCGACCGACGCGGGACTGAAGCCCGGCATGACTGCCGAGGTGAAGATCCTCATCGGCACGCTCCCCGACGCGATCAGCGTGCCCGTCGGTGCCGTCACGGAATACGAATCGGAGAAAGTCGCGTACATCGTGACCTCTTCGGGCGTGACGCGGCGCACGGTGACGGTCGGCGAGAACAACGAACAATACGTGCAAGTAACGGAAGGGCTGACCCCTGGGGAAGACGTCGCACTCGACGCCCGCACCCGCGCCGCCGCCGACCTGAAAGCCACCAAGCCGAAGGACGACGGAAAAACCAGTGAACCTACCGGCAAGTCGCCACCACTGGTGAAGTAGCAGGCGATAGATGAATCACCAGAATTTCCACCATTGTTGTCGAGGAAATTCACGGACGCAATTGCGAAAATCAACCTCGATTTGTTCCATCAATCCCAGACGATTCGCGTCACGAATCGCATTTATTGTGACATCGCAAGCCTCGATCGCAATCGCGAAAGAGTTGTCAGGATCAGAAATGGCAACTTCCGCAGCCATTTGTGCGGATTTCACCGATAGACTTGCTAATTCAGCGGATTTGCGAGTTGCCGGCACAACTTCAGGATTTTCAAAAACATGACCCGGATAAAGATGCGGTGCAAGCATAGAGCCAGCCGTAATTCCAGCCGCCAATGCCGCGGCTTTCAAACCTTCAATCGGTTTCTGTTCGATTGCGGATCGCTCAGAAAGCTGGATTGCGATTTCGAGAGTTTCTCGTCTCGCTGCGGATGATTCGGGCCATGCTTCGACAAAAATTGGTTGTACTCTCCTCGCACATTTTGCTGCAAACGCAACGCGGCCCCAATGCGATAATTTCTTGAGATTGATATCCATCAGTATCTCTACACGCCACGACATCGGAACTGACAACGATCAACTGCGTTCTGACAACTACTTCTTACGAAAAATCGTTGACAAACGGCCCAGCGACGGTCGTCGCTGGGCTTTCGGGCTACTTCCCCTGATTCCAGTAGATGCGGCAATTGCCGGTGGCGCGGCCCACGGCGACGATGTCGGGTTTGCCGTCGCCATTGATGTCGCCGACGGCTAGATCTTCGACCGCTACGCCTCCATCTTCGAGGATGTAACGCTCCCACGTTGTGCCTTTGCCCTCAGTGTTGCGGTAAATTCGCACGCCGCGCTTTTCGGTGAACTTGTCGTCCTTCGTGGGGTTGTCGCGAACGCCGATAACGAGGTCATCCCCTTCGCCAGTGAAATCACCGAACGAAACCGCATGGCCCCATCGCAGATGGTCGTCGAGAACCGTGCGTGTTGGCTTCGCGCCTTTCTTCCCCGTATACGCGACGACTTCATTGCCGTGCCAGGGTTCGATGGTCGCCACGACAGCCGCGCCTTCTTTCAGCCAACCGCTCTTGATTTCGCTCGCCCCGCGGTTGCTCTTCTCATTGTTTTGGTTGCCTTCGTGAACCAGATTCGTCTGATGTTTCTTGCCGCCTTCGCCGAGGATGATCGCGGAGTAGCCTTCGTAGCTGCCGGTGATGATGCTCATCGGCTTTTTCCTGCCGGGTTGCGTGAACGGCCAAAAGTTGTGAACGACGTGCAACTCTTCGCTGAGAATTTCCGGCTTCCAGTTATCGGCCTTCATCGGCTCCGCAGGAATTTTGTACGCCATCACGCGGACCGGTCGGCCATCCATCCAGTTCGCTTTCTGCGTGGCATCACGGCCCATCAACGGCACGCTCAAGATTTCCTTCTTGCCATCGCCATCTAGATCGACGGCCTTGATGCGGTGGACCATCGGCTCATCGCACGCAATCGGGTGCATCGTCCATTCGTCGTCGAGCGATTTACCGCGTTTGAGCCATTGCAGCGTGCCTGGGTTCTTGGTGTCGAACGGCTTCCAGCCCGCCCCGACCACGAGTTCCGGCAGGCCATCGCCGTCGATGTCGAGCGCACAAATACAGACGTTATCCGGCTTCGTTTTGCCGTCGAGGATCACCCGCTTCTTCCACGTCGGGTTTTCGTACCACACGATTTTGTGTTGATCGACGACGACGATGTCCGGCTTCTTATCGCCGTTAATATCTTCGATGATGACGGCGTAGCCAATCTTCAACCCGGAGTCGATTTCTTGCACTTTGAACTTGGGAAAGCCTGGCGGCGGCGCGGGCGAATCCTTCAGCAGAATCGGCTCGGCGGCCCCGACGGTTGTGCCGATTGCCAGCGTTAGGCAAACTAGCGCCTTCGCCCAAAGTCTCGCGATCATCAGCGTGGCTCCTATCCGTGTTCTAATTTAATGTGCCGTCGGAATGCCGACGGGATATGATGCCCGAGCGAGCTTCGCAACGCAAGACACCGCGTGGAGAAAGGTACAGGATGTCCGTAAAGACTTCGCATCGACCGGCCCGCGAATGGTTGTGGCTCGTCGTTGCGCTCGCAATCGTCGGTGGGATCCTCATCCCCTTTTGGCAACTCGGCGGCGCGGGCGAATCGCGTACGGAGTTCCTGGCGAAGTGGACGCCCGAACGCATTACGAAGTTGCTCATCGGCCCCGAACAAGCGGTTTGCTATCTCTGTTTCGTCTGGGCGTCGCTCGTACTCGTTTCGCGTTCGCGGGAAGTCTACCGGCAGAAGGCGGCGTTCGCGCTCGAACTGTTGCCCACCGAAGAAGGCGCGCGAATTCTCCCCGAAGATGCCCGCCCACTCGCCCGCAAGGTCGATCAAGTGACGACGCGCGGCGGCCCGTACATTTTGTCGAACATGATCCGCCTCGGCTTGGGTAAATATGCGGTCAGCAAGTCGGCCACCGATGTTGGCGAAGTCGTGCGGAATCAGGCGGACATCGAGTACGGGCGGCTCGTCGCCAGTATGGGCGGCCTCGTCAATTACCTCGCCTGGGCGATCCCCGCAGTCGGATTCATCGGCACCGTTCGCGGCCTCGCGGGCGCTTTCGGCATGGCCGGTTCGCAAGAACTCGACATTGCCGCGTTCACCCGGCAAGCGACCGACCAACTCAAGATCGCCTTCGACTGTACGCTCGTCGCGCTCGTGCTCAGCATCGTGCTGATGTACCTCTTGCACACCGTGCAACGCGCCGAGGAAACGCTCGTCATCGATTGCCAGGAGTATTGCCAAGAGCATCTGTTATTGCGGCTGTACGATCCGAAGGCGTCGGAATAACTGTCAGCGGTCAGCTTTGAGCAAGAAAGACTGAGCGGATTGCGTCGCGTCTCGAAGACTCGCCACGACTGGTTTTCGATGGCGATTGCCCCAGTCCCATGGTTCCACCATGGGCTGAGAGAGTGACCCCTTCAGGGTCGGGGTTCTTTCTGTTCTTCGGTCCTGAAAGGATCGCTCACGTAGCCCATGGTAATACCATGGGAGGGGCCACACCCATTGGCAATGTGGCCGACCGCTGACTGCTGACACCGATGAAAGCGAGCTTATGATCTGGACGCGTAAATCTTCACCCGATGCTCCTGCGGACCGCAACAAGTTGCTCGGGCTGGACCTGACGGCATCGCGTGCCCGTGCGGTTGCGGTCGCGGGTGGACATTCGCGCGCGATCGAATGGGAGCCGGGCCGCCACGATCAGATGATGTTCCTCGGCCTCGAACGACGCACGCCAGAACTGGGCCGCAATGGCTACGCGATTTGCCGAAAACACCCGCACCTCGTTTGCACGAACTTCCTCCCATGCCTCGGCCTGGCCCGCGAATGGCGCGGTTCGCGACTGACGTTGTCGCCCGAAACGGCACTGGCCGCAACCTTCGAGGCGATGCGTGCCCCGATCGTTGCCGAGGCTGACGGGTTCGCGATGGTGTTGCCGTCGTACCTGACCGCGAGCCAGGTGAAAACGGTAAACGAACTGGCTACGAAGGCCAAACTGCCGTTGCGTGGCACCGCGATCATGCCGCTGGCGATCGCGGCACACCGTGCCGCTTCGGTGCTGAATCCCAAAGCGGATTCGAAAGACTCCACCTCGCATCGGCCCGACTGGGTCGTGCCGATTCGTACCGCCGAGGCCGGTCCGGGTGCGGTCGTGATGATCGACGTCGACGAGTACGCACTCTCCGCAACCACCGTTTACGTCGATCGCGGCGAAGTTCGCATCCTCTCGGCAGGTGCGTGGCCGCGTGTCTCGCTGAAAGTGTGGAAAGATCGGCTGATCGATTCGCTGTCCGACCGTTGCGTGCGACTGTGCCGGCGCGACCCGCGCGACTCCGCCGATGCCGAGCAATCGATGTACGAACAACTCGATGCCGCACTCGATGCGATGCGTGCGGCCCAACCGGCGACGCTGACCGTGCGCGCCGAAAAATGGTATCAGGACATCGTTCAGCAACCCGCCGAGTTCGATGGTTATTGTGCGCCACTCGCGAACCTGGCATGGGACAATATTCGCGAGGTCATCGGCACGGCAAACCTGCCGTTACCACCACGCGCCGTCTGGCTGACCGATACGGCCGCGAAGTTACCGGGGCTGGCGGCGATGCTTTACCAAAACTCCGCAGAGCAAACCGAAGTCGCGATGTTGCCAATCGATGCAGCCACCGAAGCCGCGGCGGCACTACACGCCCGCTGGCTATCGGCAACTCTCCCACGAACGCACCTGGACCGGGCCATCCCGATCGATTTGCCCACCGAGACGATTGCCAAAACCACGAAGCGCGGGGTTCCCTCCGCGAAGTAAGATGGCCCTCCGTAACCGCCACAAACAGCCGACTCTCGTGAGCATGTGGATGCTCGATGTCTTCTGTTGCGCGCTCGGTTGCGTGACGCTGTTATGGTTGCTCAGCAGCCGGGCCGCCACCGACGAAAAGAAGCAGGCCGCGAGTTCGTTGCAGGATCTGCGTGCGACGCAATCGGTGCTCTCCGCGGTGCGCGATGACTTAACCGCAACGAAGCGGACGTTGAATGCCGTGATCGAATCGCTGCGGGCGAACTTGGTCGCAACGGTGTCCGAGCGCGATGAAACGAACGAGAAACTGGCCGTCGCCAAGACCGACATTTCCACGCTCGAAACGAAGTTAGCAACAACGTCCGAACAAGCGGTTCTGCTCAAGGAACAGCTTGCTAAAAAGCAAAAAGATGCCACGGACTTGACCGCGAAGCTCGTGGCCTCAGCCCAATCGGCGGAAGACCTTCGCAAGCTGCTTCGCGAGAAAGAAACCGAAGCCGACCTCGTTGCGATCCGCGCGAAGAAGGCGGAGGATCAACTGACCGATGCCGATGCAAAGATCAAAACGGTACAGAAGGCCGCCGACGATGCGAAGTCGAATCTTGCTGCGATGCGCAAGACCGGCGACGAACTGAGTGCCGCACGTGCGACCGCCAGGGATTTGCAAACGAAGCTCGATAACGCGAACGTGAACATCGTCGATTTGCAAGGCGACAAGAAGAAGCTCGCGGACAAGTTCGACAAGCTCCGCATCGAATCCGATGCGAAGTTCGCAGGCATCGCCATGACCGGTAAACGCGTCGTGTTCATTGTCGATACCTCCGGCAGCATGAAGCTCATCGACGACAAAACACCCGCACCCACGAAGTGGCCCATCGTCGTCGAGACCGTCACCCGCGTGATGCGGAGCCTGCCCGAGTTGGAACAATTTCAAATCGTTGTATTTTCGCGCAAAGCGAGTTACGTCTTCGGCACTGGCGAATGGCAGGCGTACCTCGGCGACGTGTCGCAGAAGCTCGTCGGCGAGAAGTTATCGGCCATCGAACCCGTCGGCGATACGAACATGTACGACGCGCTCGACCTCGCATTTCGCCTAAAAAACAAGGGACTCGATACCGTGTATCTCTTCTCCGATGGCTTGCCGACGAGCGGTGCGGGCATTGCCCCCGATCAAGAAAAGACCGTCACCGATGCCCAGCGAACCGATCTGCTTTCCCGCCACGTTCGACAAACTCTCTCGTCCACCTGGAACCCCGCACGTGGCCCGCGGGTGAAGATCAACTCCGTCGGCTTCTTCTTTGAAAGCCCCGAGGTCGGCGCATTCCTCTGGGCACTCTCCCGCGAAAACGACGGCAGCTTCGTCGGCATGTCGCGGCCGTAATTTCTCCTGTGTTCCGTGGCGGATTACAGCGTCGACTTCGGCAGCAACGGCCTCATGCGGATTCGACGCCGGTCCACAACCGTAAAATGGCCTGCCCAATCCGTTCGGCTATCAATCACTTCCCGAGTTCGGGCTACGGATTCATCAAGCGATAAGCCTTTAAGTCGAAGGAGAATGACACCGCACTCGGCAGGCAATTCAGCGTGAACCGCGATGTCACCGAAGTCCTTATCGTTCGTCAGCACAATACGGGATTCGATTTGCGCTTCGGCGAGGATCTCGAAATCGGCATTTGTGGCCATGCGATCCATTGCCCACAGAACGTCATGACCAGCCAAACGGAGAGTATCCACTGTAGCTTTGGGGACATTCACGTCGGCAAGAATTCGCATCACTTATGAGCCCACAGGGTACACTCGCTCGGATTTCACCAGCTCATTCGCGTAACGCAGGCATGCCTCGATATCTTCTCCAGTCAAATGCGGATAGTTTTCGAGAATTTGCTGTTCGCTCCAATGGCTTGCCAGCAAGTCGAGTATGAACTCCACGGAAATTCGCGTCCCGCGAACAATCGGCTTGCCCACGAGTATTTTCGGATCCGCCGTTATCCGATCATCCCAGTGCATGTTAAAACTCCCACCGAATAATAAACCTGCATCATCCATCTTAAACGGGCTGCGTGGGGTTGGAAACCGGTGTCGTAGCCACATTTGGCCTCGGCAACTGTTGCTCGAACGCCCCTTCATCGGATGTGATTATCATCACTTTCCCGCCGGGGAGGATCGCCAGCGTGTGTTCGACGTGGACGCTCGGCATGCCGTCTTTGGTCACGACGGTCCAGTGGTCGCCGAGGACTTTCACTTCGGCGGTGCCCATGTTCACCATCGGCTCGACGGCCAACACGAGGCCCGGCTCGATGCGGAAATCGTGCTTGCGGGTTTCGCGATTGACGAAGTTCGGCACCTGCGGATTTTCGTGCATGACGCGGCCGATGCCGTGGCCCACGTAGTTCGTTACCACGCTGAAGCGGTTCGTCTCGGCGTGCTTTTGCATCTTGCTCGCGACTTCGCTCCACCACTTCCGCTTAGGCAGTTCGTCGATGGCGATTTGCAGCACTTCCTCGGCAACGCGCAGTAACCGCAGCCGTTCGGGCCGCACCGTGCCGACGGGGATGGTGATCGCGCGGTCGGCGCACCAGCCGTTGTACTTGCACGCCGTGTCGACCTTGAGCAAATCGCCCTCTTTCAAGATGCGTTCGCCGGGGATGCCGTGGACGACTTGCTCGTTGACGCTCAGGCACGTCACGGCAGGGAACGGCACTTTGCCGGGGTAGCCTTTGAAGAGCGGAATCGCCGAGTGGGACGCGTAGAACGCCTCCACGGCACGATCGATCGCGATAGTTTTGACGCCGGGTTTCGCCATGTCGCGGCAAATTTTCAGCGCGCGGCAGACGAGGATACCAGATTCGCGCATGAGCGCGAGTTCGCGGTCCGATTTCAGTTCCGGTGGGCGAGCAGCTTGCGTACGGAGCATATTCCCAACGGCACGAAAGACGTGCCACATAAGAGATTCCAGTTAGAAGGTTCGCTGACGGACAACGATCCGCAAGCTATCGGCCACTACCTTCGCAACGCTTTCGCGATGTTCGCGTATATGGTTTCAACCGGTTCCATCGCGGGCACTTCGCACAACAGTCCGGCCTCGCGGTAATGTTCGAGCAGTGGATCCGTATTCTTATGAAATTCGCGTAACCGGCGGCGTGCGGTTTCTTCGGTGTCGTCGTCGCGCACTATTAGCGGCGAGCCGCACGCATCGCAGATCATCGCCCGTTTCGGCGGTCGCAACGCGAGGTGAAAACAGCCACCGCAATTCGGGTTCGCACAACTGCGACGGTCGGTAATTCGGCGCACCGCGTCATCATCGCTAATCGTCAGGTGGAACACCGCATCGAGTGTCAAAAACTGCTGCCGCAGCAGGGCATCGAGCGAAATCGCCTGCGCATACGTCCGCGGATAGCCATCGAGAACGAACGCATCTGGCCGGTCCGCTTCTCGCAGCCGTTGGGCCACGATGTCGTTGACGATCGCATCGGGGGCGAGCGCACCGCGTTCGAGCATCGGCCCGACGGCTTGCCCAACATCGGTCCGCCCCGCAATCGCATTGCGTAGGATCGCACCCGTCCCGATATACGTCAGCCCGAGCCGAGCGACGAGGAGTTCCGCCTGCGTACCCTTACCACTACCGGGCGGCCCGATTAACACCAAACGCATGAATCCGGCCCACATTCGTGACAGTTAATGCCGGTCCACTCCGGTTTTCACAGTAAGCTATTGTGAGAATCTATCCCCCGCACAGACAAGTGCCACCGCGATTTTGTGGCAGATGGGGGGAAATTTTGCGAAGTGATGCGGAACCTCGCTAAATTCGCTCGACGCGCGATCGCGAATGCATCAAACATTCAGGATTCAGGGTATTTGCCGACTGTCGGGAACGTTTGACGAAAGGAATAAGTATCAAATGGGACTATATTTAAGCGATATATTGGGTGGTCCCGATCAGATCAATAAGCCTTTCGCAATCATGACTAGCGCGTTGTGCAGAATCAAGGAGGGCTACATGAATGAAATGCTCGAACCGGACGATGGTATTTTAAATGTAGTATTCCAATACCATGGTACGTTATTGAAGCCAGAATTTACCGGCATTCGAACAGGCTCATTCTCAAAGGCAAAGCAGATATTGATTGTGCAAGTATCTGTACCAGAAGAGTTACTTGTGTCGGATGAATTTATGCTATACTATGTGGAATGTTTGAAGAACGCGATTCGGATTGGCAAAAACTACTTCGACAAAAAGAAAATTGCTTTTTCGCTTGAAGACCATTTGGCTTTAGTCGAGCGAAGTGTTGCCGATATTTTTATTAAATATTAACGAAGCAAATATGACAAAATCATCAGAACTATTACAGAGATTAATAATATCTGGCCTATGCAAGCCGCAAGAAATAAAAGGTTGCACGAAGGCAGACATCGACCGGTTGGAATCGGGGCTGACCATTAAATTGACTGAAGCATATGTGGAAATCATGTTGTCTATAGGGCGACAGGCAGGAACATTTCTGGATGATGTGACATTCTTTTACCCTGCGACGATTGGACTTACAGACAAATCTCGCAAATTACTTCTCGAATCGGATGTGACACTTCCGGATAATATTTATGTATTTACCGAGCGGTATTTCGAGCAGATCGGGTTCTTTTATTTAGATTCTGGGAAAGCGGATCCTCCTATTTATCAGTGGACGGATGAATCGCCCAAAAAGACCCGTCGAGTTTGCAAGTCGATTTGGCAGTTTATCGATGAAGAACTGAGTTCTCGAGAATAAACAGTGAGATGCTAAATCGGCGAATGCGACGAAGACTTTGAACGACCACAGCGATTTTGTGGCAGATGGCGGCGAATCCCTGCGACACGACCACAGACATATAACAAACCATTCCGCTCATCATCGGTGACGATGCTGAACTAAGAATCGAGGAAAGTCGTTATGCCCCGCCATCTGGTGCCGAGGCTGGTTCGGCGTGCCGCGTCAGATTATTCCGCACCCAACCTGCCTGCTTCCTTACCGATGTACTTCCTGAAGGATGCCGAATCCTCGCTGGCGGCTTTCTTGGCTTTGCGTGCAAACTCTATGGCTTTGGCCTTGTCTCCACTAACGAAATGCGCGTCGGCCAAGTCGATCAAGCTCCCTGCATCCTTCCCGCCATCGATGAGTACCACGGTCTCGGCCGCCGTCACTGCGATCGCGAGCAGTTCCTTGCTCTCCTTTCCGTCACCGCGGCGCAACAGCGAGGAGACCATTCCTAGCGTCTGCAAATCCTTCTTTTTAGCCGCCTTCGCGACCAACTCCTCGGTGTAACCCTTCGCTTCCCCCGGTGCGCCGTGCTTTGGCAGAATGCTCACTTTGATCCGGACTGAGACCATGAAATCGGCGAGCGTGGGGTGCCTGATCTCGAACGCTTTGAGTGCCCGAAGGCTCGCCTTGGGGTCGCTGAAGACAATGTCGGAGATCGCGCTGAACTCGACTCCGATTTGTGCCATCTCGGCCCCAATCTCGTTTGCCGTCGCCTTGCCCTCGACCACTTTGGGTAGTACTGCGGGCAGATACATCGGGTGGCCGATGTACGCGATCTTTCCCGCTTTATCCACGACGAAGGTACACGGAATCCCTTCTCGCCCGGCCGCAGTCATCCACGTATCGGCTGTTACTCCGTCGTCGGCGTAAGCGAAGGTGTAGCCGAATTTCTTGCCTCGCTTTTCTAAGAATTCCGCTACCTCTTTCTCGGAGTGATTGGGTTTACCGAGCAGATCGCGGGAAGTGAAGCCGATGATCGTGACGTTTTTGTCTTTATACTCCGCTTGCAGTTCGGCCAGATGGGGCATCGCTCCGATGCACGGCCCACACCACGTAGCCCAGAACTCCACGACGTAGGCCTTGCCCGTTTCAAACTTTTTCACCTCCTGACCTCGCAGCCACTTGGTGACTGTCAAAGGTGGGGCCAAATCACCCACTTTCAGCGAAGGAACTGGCTTCGCTTTCGGCGCAGGCTCTTTCTTCTCGTGAGCAGAGATCGGAAAGAAATCAGCGACAAAGCCGAACGCCGAGAGAACAACAATGAGTGACAAACGAGCCATAATAATCTCGTATAGCGGAGTGCAAGCGGTGTTTGTGTGCGTATCGCAATAGAGTAACACAAATGTGACGTTGCTGCCCGAATGTGATACCGCCTTCGCAAACGGATAAATATAGGATGATCGTCCGTTGGCGGTACGACCACCCACACGAAAACGCAAAGTCAAAAAATCGGAGGCGATCTGGCGTAAGTCGGAATTATCGACGTGCGCAAGAGTGTCTCAAAGTGTCGTGGAAATGTCGCGAAGTGTCGTGAGAATGTCTCCAAGTGTCGTGAGATTGTCGCGAAGTGTCGTGAGAATGTCTCCAAGTGTCGTGAGAATGTCGGTACTTACGGCGAGTTGCGAATCGAGAGTTGTCGACATAACCGACTATAAGAGTTCACGATACGTCAAAATCGCTCGAAACGAATCAGCGAAAGACGATCAAAAAATCGCCTTTTGAGTCGCGAAAATCGGAAAAAAACCCCAAAAAACGGTTTTTGAGCCACATTATTTCAGACTTACGTCGATTCCGACCGTGTCAAAGCACTAATTCTTCAACACCGACAAACTCTCGATCCAGCCGGCGATGGTAGGATCGACCCAGCCGAAGATCAGCACGCCGGGGAGGATGCCGAGCGCGATGGAAAGTAGCACGAATGGCAGGAGGACGGCGAACTCGCGGGCGGAGAGGTCCGGGTAGTCTTTCGTGGCGAGGTTCACGCCGAGATAGACGCGCTGCCAGGCCCATAACAGGTAGCCTGCGGTGAGCACGGTGGCGAGAATTGCGGCGATCGCGAGCGTGGGCGAGACGTTCCACATGGCGACGATGGTCATGAACTCGCCGACGAACCCGCACAGTCCCGGTAGGCCCATCGATGCGAAGAACAGGATCGCGCTCATGCCGCTATAGATCGGCATCGGCTCTTTGAGGCCGCCGAGGAGGTTGATCTCGCGGTGGTGGGCACGATCGTAAATGATGCCAACGACGAAGAAGAGTGCCGAAGCGGTGATGCCGTGTGCGATCATTTGAAACACCGCGCCGTTGACGCCCCACTCCCAGTATTGCGAGCGGTTTGAAGTCGACCATGCGGCCAGCCCGAGCAGCACGTAGCCCATGTGGCTGACCGACGAATACGCGAGTAGTTTTTTGAAATCGGTCTGCGCCATCGCGACGAGTGCGCCGTAAACGATGCTGATCGCGCCGATGAGGCCGACGCACCACGCGAGTTCGGATGCGGCCCACGGGCAGAGCGGGAACGCGAAGCGAATCAGCCCGTAGCCGCCGAGTTTGAGTAGCACCCCGGCGAGCATCATGCTGATCGGCGTCGGGGCTTCAACGTGTGCATCGGGTAGCCACGAATGCAGCGGCACGATCGGCACTTTCACGGCAAACCCAACGAACAACAGCAAGAAGATCGCGTACTGAAAGTTCTTGTTGCAAAGCGGCGATGCTTTCAATCGCGCGAGTGCGGCGACGCGATCGACGCCCGCCGAGAACAACGGCACCGCTTGCGGATCGGCACTCGCGCCGACCACCGTCAGGCGTTCGTCCTGCCCATTTAGCACGAGCATGGCCGCGCGACCGGCACGGGACAGCGTGTACAAATCGAACGAGTGAATCTCGACGGTTCGCCGGTCGGCGACTTCGCGTTTGACGAGGTTTTGATCGGCGAAATCGCGGACATCGACCGAGTAGAGCGCGATCATGGCACCGAGAATACCGACGCTACCGAGTAGCGTGTAAATGACGAACTTGATCGCCGCGTACTTGCGTCGGCCACCGCCCCAGACGCCGATCAGGAAGTACATCGGCAACAACACGACTTCGTAAAAGACGTAAAAGAGGAACAGATCGAGGCTGAGGAACGCGCCAATCACGCCCGATTCGAGCGTGAGCAACAGGATGAGGTAGCCGCGCAGGTGGTTCTCGATCTTCCAACTTGCCACGATCGCGAGCATCGTCACGAGCGACGTGAGGATGATGAGCGCAAGGTTCAAGCCATCGACGCCGAGGCTGTAATTGACGTCGAAAGCGCGAATCCACGGGCGAATCACCACGAGATCGTGGCTGAGGTACGGCCCCGGCACCGGCGCGGCCGCGTTCGCTTGTTGGCGCAGCACGCGCGAGTCGAGACGGCTCTGCGGGTGGTACATCGAACGCTCGGTGCGATCCGAATGGAATTCGAGCACGCGATAATAATCGACCCACACGCAGAGCGAAATCGCGAGTGTGATCGCAGTGCCGAAGAGCGCCACCCAGCGAAGCGCTTCGCGGAATCGCGAGGGGATAATCAGCAGCAACAACCCGAACGCGGCTGGCATGAAGACCAGTGCCGACAGCCAGATCATGTCGAGTTCGCGGGCGTCCATCCGGCGCATGTCCTTCCTGAAAACTATCGAGTTCGAACGAACAGAATCCCCAACGCGGCGACGACCGTCAACCCCAACGCCAACACGTACTGCCGCAGTTGGCCGGTTTGCACCCGTTGCAGCATCGCGCCGCCAAATGCGGAAACGTCCGCAATCGCGTTCCAGACGCCATCGAGCGTGCGGAAGTCGAACCGCCGCGGCGATTCGGCTTTGTCGGTCGGTCGTTTATCGAACGCGCCGATGACTTGCGTGGTTCGCATTGTCGGTTTCGTGAAGATTCGCGAGTAGAGTTCGTCGAAATAATACTTGTGTTGAAGCAGTTTCGCGAGCCAACGTGGTCCACCGAAGGCGAGCAACGTGCCCGCTTTGTGCCTCGACCATGCGATCGCGAACCCCGTGATCGCGAGCGCCAATGCCAATCCTCCCGCGAGCAAGTGGTTCGCTTCGGCATAGTGGAACGCCGTTGCGAACTGGGCTTCGACAGTGTGCGGTTGGCCCGCGTGGAGCAGTTGGCCGAGGTACGAAGCCTCCGCGTCCCAGAGCGGCCAGCCCCACGCGATTGCGATACTGAACGCGGCGAGCAGCACCAGCGGCACCGTCATCACCCACGGCGATTCGTGCGTATGTTCGTACAAATGCGGGTCGCGCGGCGTCCCGGCAAACGCCAGCAACCACAATCGGAACATGTAAAAGCTCGTCAGCCCTGCGGTCAGGAATGGCAGGAACAGCAGCAGCGGACGCTCGTAATGCCCCGCCACCGCCGAGCCGATGACGTGCGCTAAAATGCGGTCCTTACTGTACCACCCGGAAAGTAGCGGCGTGCCTGCGATCGCCAACACACCGATGAGCATCGCGTAGGCGGTGATCGGCATTTTCCGCCGCAGCCCGCCCATTTTCGACAAGTTTTGTTCGTGATGCAGCCCGTGAATGACGCTTCCCGCACACAGGAACAACAGTGCCTTGAAGAACGCATGAGTGAGCAAGTGCAACAGCCCCGCGACCCAACCACCGAGCGCGAGCGCGAGCATCATGAAGCCGAGTTGAGAACACGTCGAGAACGCGAGTACCCGCTTGATGTCCGTTTGCACGACGGCAATCGTCGCACTCAGGAACATCGTGATCGCGCCCATGTACGCAATCACCATTAGCACATCGGGCGTGAACAACGGGAACGCGCGGCCGACGAGATACACCCCCGCCGCCACCATCGTCGCCGCGTGAATCAGTGCCGATACCGGCGTCGGCCCTTCCATCGCATCGGGCAGCCACGTGTGCAGCGGGATCTGTGCGGACTTACCGGCACAGCCCGCCACCAACCCTATGCCGATCCACCAGAGTGCCGACGAATCCGCAGGCAACGTCGCTGCTTTCTCAATCAGTTCTTGAATGTGAAACGTGCCAAACGTCGACCACGTGACAGCGAGCGCAACGAGGAAACCCGCATCGCCGATGCGGTTAATCAGGAACGCCTTGTTCGCGGCAATGCTCGCCGACGTTCGTTCGAAATAAAAACCGATCAGGAAGAACGAACAGACGCCGACCAACTCCCAACCGATGAAGATTTGCAACAGGTTATCGGCAATCAGTAGGTTCAGCATCGCGAACGCAAACAGCGACAGATACAGGAAAAAGCGGCCAAATCGCCCGCGCCGGCCGCGATTGTCGCGCTGGCGTTCGTCGTGCATATACCCGATGGAGAACAGGAAAATCAGCGTTGCCACGACGGTGACCATCGCGACCATGATCGCGGACAGGTGGTCGATGCGGTAACCGAGTTCGAGCGAAAGTGCGGGCCGTGCGTCGTGTTTGAGGCTGCCAATGCGCACCCAGTCGATCCGCTCGGACCACCGCGCTTCGAGCGTCAGCGGCTCGTTCGCGTACGTGTGGGCCTCTTGCAAAAACCACGATAGCCCGACGATCGCACAACCCGCTGACATCGCCATGACAGCGACCGCGAAATAGCCGGGGGTCGCCGAAGGCTTCGTGTCACCGACGCCGCGCAACTGCCGGATCGTGCCCGCAATCAGCAGCACGAAAAACGCCAACAACGGCAACAGCGTCGCGATCAGGAACAGTCGCCCCGGTTCATCGCGGATCAGTTCGAGCATAGTTTGCGGTTACCCTTTCAGCTCGTTCGCTCGGTCGACGTCGACGGTGCCGCGATTGTTGTAGAAGTTTAAGATAATGGCGAGCGCCACAGCCGCCTCCGCCGCAGCCAGCACGATCACCATCAGCGCGAAGATCTGTCCTTCGAGGCGAAACGATGGCACGTAGCGCGCGAAAGCCACGAAGTTGATGTTCGCCGCATTCAGTACGAGTTCGACGCCCATGAGGATGCCGACGGCGTTGCGCTTCGTCGTGATGCAAAGCACGCCGCACGCGAACAAGAACGCGCTGAGTATCAGGAACGGTGTCAGGCCGATGTCAGTCATTGGGTTTCGCTCGCTTCTTCGCGCGGGCCAAGTACGCTGCACCGATGAGCACGACGAGCAAATGCACCGAGACGATCTCGAACGGCAACAGGTACGATGTGCCGACTTTGCTCGCGGGATCGGGCACGCCGAGGAACGCCAACCCGAGTGCGCCCGTACCGGGCATATCGCCTATCGGTGAAGGCGTATTCGCACCGAGTTGCAACGACGCCGCCACGAGGATACCGAACAACAGCGTAGCAATCGCAACGCCCACGGCCCATTCCCAACGGCGATTCGCAAGCGTCGTAAACGGTCCGCCTGCCGTCAGCATCACGCCGAAAACGACGAGAACGAGCGTACCGCCGACGTAAACGATCAGGTGTGCCGCACCGAGAAACTCCGCACCGAGCAGAAAGTAAACGAACGAGATGCCGATGAGCGTGAGCAACAACCAGACCGCCGAACGGACGATGCTCTTCGAGGTCACGACGCCCACAGCCGATGCGGCCACAGTTGTGGCGACGATCAGGAACAAGACTCCGTTCAGGCTCATGGTTATTTCCCCCACACACCAGGTAGCTGCCCGGCGGGCGCATGTTGATGGGGACGAAACAGGCTGATGGTCACGCCGAGAAAGCTGGTAATCGTGCCACCGGCCAGTACCCACTTCACGCCGTCGCCGACCGCCTTCGGGACGTACAACTGCCAGACGCACACGCCCAGAAGCAGCACGCAACTGATTGGCAGAAAGTACTTCAAGCAGGTCATCATCACTTGATCGATTCGCAATCGCGGCAGTGACCAGCGCATCCACATCATGACGATTACGAGCAAAGTTCCTTTTCCGATGACGACACACGCATTCAGCGGTACGCCAAGCCACGAGCCGAACGCCTCGGTTGGCTCGTAGGAAAGCACACCGGTGTGCCAACCACCGAGGAAGAGCATCGCCGCAAGGCCGCTCATCGCGAACATGCTGCCGTACTCCGCCATGAAGAAGTACGACCAGCGGATACCGCTATATTCGGTGTGGAATCCCGCCACCAGTTCGCTTTCGGCTTCGGCTAAATCGAACGGTGCGCGCTTGCAACTCGCCGTCGCCACGATGAAGAAAATGAGGAACGCCACGAACGTGAACGGGTCGTGAAAGACGTACCAGTTCCAGAACCCGCCGATTTGTTGTTGGCCAATCGTCGTCAGATTCAGCGTGCCCGCGATACAGATCGGCACGAGTACGCAGATCGAACGCGGCACCTCGTAGCTGACCACCTGTGCCGCCTCGCGCATCCCGCCGAAGAGTGCCCACTTACTGCCGGAGGCATACCCGGCCAGCATCACGCCGAAGACCTCGCTCGACAGCACCGCGAGCATGAAGAACGCACCGATCGACAGAGATTGCACCGCCACGCCCGAACCGAACGGCAACGCGATGAACCCCGCGAATGCGGCACAAAACGCCAGATACGGAGCCGCACGGAACAGCACGCGGTCCGCACCATCGGGGGCGAAGTCTTCCTTGGTAATCAGTTTAATACCGTCGGCGAGCGATTGCAGCAGGCCGAACTTCCCCGTCCGTGTCGGCCCGAGGCGATCTTGCATTCGTGCGGAGATTTTGCGTTCGGCCCAAATGAACATCAGTGCGGACACGCCCATAAACGAAACGACCAACCCCGCGCAGACGAGCGCCGTCAGAACGATCGCCAGCGGTTCGGGTAGATATTGGGTAAACAACGACAGCACGGGAGAGCGTCCGTTGACGGTGGAGCCGCGAACTTGGTAACACGTACCTTATCGAATCGCGATAGGAGAGGGCAGGGCACGATGTTCGCGAACTTTCGACGACGAACGACGATGCGGCCCGCGAACGCGCGGCTGCCGCTGGCGTTGCGCTTCTATCCGTTGCTCGAACGGGAAAGCCGCGTACCGAGCGACCCGCACGGTCGCGATGCGCGGTTGGCGAGGGTCGAAGCCGCGCTGATGCTCGCCGACGAACCGCTGACCTCGAAGCGTATCGCCGATGCCGCCGATTTAAAAGATGGCAACGAGGCCCGCACGCTGATCGAGAAGCTTCGCCAGTTTTACGATGCCGATGGCACCGCGTTTCAGATCGAAGATATCGCGGGTGGGTATCAGTTACTGACGCGGGCTGCGATTCACCCGTGGCTATTGCGGCTACGCCGGACCGGCCACGATGTACCGTTGACGTCCGCGACGATGGAAACGCTCGCGGTAATCGCGTACAAACAGCCGATCATGCGTGCCGAGATCGAGAAAATCCGCGGCGTGCAGTGTGCGGACCTGATCCGCGTGCTGATGGAAAAGGGCCTGGTCCGCATCGCAGGCCGCCACGACTCGTTGGGCCGCCCACAACTCTACGGCACGACCAAAACCTTCCTCGAAGCGTTCGGATTGAATGAGCTCAGCGATTTACCCGTAGTCGCCTCATTGAAGAACCCGGGGTGAAGGGGAATGTTAACATTTGTCTCGCTTGTTCCAAGTCTGTCGCCCACGAGATCGCGGCGGGAAAGTCGAGTACCTGGGCATGAACACCCGTGGCAACGTACTTGTAACCAGCCTTATAACGGATCATGAATCGTTCTCTGCATGTGAAAGTGGTGCGAATCGAGATCGTTTACTTCACGTTAGAACTTTCCACCTCGCGAACGACGGCGGAAATCGCGCCCAGGACGCCCGCGACGTTGTCCAGGTAGAACCTTCGGTTATCGAGTTCGGCAATGTTGCCGGACAACCGTAGAAACTGCCAAGCCTCGCCGGTTGTCACGCAGCCGTAGACGTTTGCATTACACCCGCCTGCCGCCGCGTTGAACTGTTGGGCCGCCGCCATTTGCGCGATGCACTGACCCAGGCCACCTTCCACGTCGTTCTTCTTTGCTTCGACGATCGCCGCGATAGGGGAGCGAAGTGGCGGCACCGATGGCCCGAGTGCCAGAATAAAATCGCACTCGCCCGTCAGACCGCGGTTCGCATCGACATCGAGCCGTTGCCCGGAGAAGATCGCCAGCCGCCCGCCGCTCAGTTCCTTGGCCGCCAGTAGGATCGGTACGACGATAAATTCGCTGCGTGCCTTTTCGCTAATGAGTGCCAGACAGGTACCGCGCGCGAGCCAATCCGGGAGCCAGTCTGGAACGATGGCCGGTGTCAGTTGCGGGAAAAGCTCCGACTCCCGGACGCTGAGGCCCAGCGTACCGAGCGCCGATTCGAGTGTAAACTCGCTGAATGCCATGACTCGACCTCCGTCTAATCGCGATTGCTATGCGTCGTCTTCGGGTATCTCCACGAAGTTCTCAGTATGGTACCCCGAGTAAACCCGACCCGTGCGATGGTCGGTAACGACACAGTGCCCCGGTATGTTGGGGATAACTCCGAGAAATACATACCCCATCGAGTGCGAACGGGTATTTGCTGCGGTACTCGGCAGGTAACTGTTCGAGCTGGAACCGGCAAAGTGCATATTGTCGGTGAATCGCATTGTTCATCGTCGCGGATTTCGGTTGAATGTTTCGATTGCATCGGAGAGCATCTTCATCGTGTCGTCGTATGGATAGAGGCCAGTGATCGTTTTCACGGTCTTGCCTTCGATTACGATGAACATGTACGGCATGGCTAGCGGCGAGTATTTTTCAACGAGCGCCTTGTTTTCGGGGTCATCGACATCGATTTCTCGATACTGTACATTCGGCATTCCTTCGCGTAGCTTTTCGATTAATTTCGGCACGGCACGACAAACCCCACACCACTTTGCAGAGAAAGCGAGAAACTCGACTTTTGGTGGTTTGCGATTCTCTTCGTCATTCGACGAACGATTCGGATTTTCGCATCCGATCGCGAAAATCAGAATCGAGGCAAAGAACGCGACTGGTAAATAGCGACCGATGTCGTTTGCTAAGTTTTTGCTCTTCACGATTGATCTCGCTGGATTACGATGTTGGAAGCATACTCGTCGCGCACTGTCACCGTTTCGCCCCGGTCGCCTTCATCTTCTCCGACACGCCTGCCAGAATCTGTTGTAGTTTCGCGAAGTCGGCGGGCTTGACGAGGTGGTGGTCGAAGCCTGCGTCTTTCGATTTTTGTCGATCGGAATCTTGGCCGTAGCCGGTGAGCGCGACCAACACCGTGGTCTTGTGTGCGGGCGACAATCGCATTTTCGCGGCGACTTCGTAGCCGTCCATCATCGGCAAGCCGATGTCCAATAGCACCACGTCGGGGCAATAACTCGTGGCCGTTTCGAGTGCGGCAGGGCCATCGTTCGCCGTGAGCACTTTGTGTCGTAGCGCGGTCAATAACATGGCGAGCGTCTCGGCGGAATCTTCATTGTCGTCGACGATTAGGACTTTCAAAGCCGTGGCGAGTGGCTTCGCATCGGTGGTGAGTGGTGAGTGACGAGTGGTGAGGCCAGAAGACTCGTCACTCGTCACACGCCGCTCGTCACTCGCGATGGGGAGTCGCACGACGAACTCGCTGCCTTGGCCCAGGGCGCTGTAGACTTCGACGGTGCCGCCGTGCATTTCGACGAGCCGATGCACGAGCGCCAAGCCGATGCCCAACCCGCCCTGCGAGCGATCCAACGAGCGTTCCGCTTGCGTGAACAAGTCGAAGACGCGCGGCAACAAACCGGGCGCGATACCCACTCCGGTATCGCGGACTCGAATGATGCATTCTGTCGGTACATCAGGGAGCTTACGCAGCTTACGCTCCCCGCTCGCCTCGACGGCCAGCCAGATCTTCCCGCCTTCTTCTGTGTACTTCGCTGCGTTCGTTAGCAGGTTCACGACCACTTGCTCGAGGCGGCCCGCGTCGGCGTCGAGCCAGATCGGTTCGGGGGGTATGCTCACGGTGAGCGTGTGGCGGCGCTGTTCCATCATTGGGAAGGCGGTCTCGACGGCGCGTTCGACGATGCCGCCGATCGCGACCCGTTCCTTGCGGAGGTGAACGCGGCCCGTGGTAATGCGCGAGACTTCCATCAGGTCGTCGATCAATCGCGTGAGTTGCCCGAGTTGCCGCTCGATGACGCTACGGGCCTGCTTTTGATTGGCATCTTCGTTCGATTGCAGCCGCAGGATTTGCACCGCGTTCGAGATCGGCGCAAGCGGGCTGCGGAGTTCGTGGCTGAGCATCGCGAGGAATTCGTCTTTGCGGCGGTGCAAGTCCGCGAGCGCTTCGGTCTGTTCCTGCAATGCCACTTCGGCGAGTTTGCGCTCGGTGATGTCGTAAAAATAGCAGGCGACGCCGAACTGCCCATCCGGAAGAGTGATGCGTTCGATCTTCCAGTCGTACGACTCGATTTCGGCAATGTCCTGGCGCTGTTCGATGAAATTCGGCATGGCGAACGGCTCACCGGTGCTCAGCGTGTGGCGGAAGCGACCGACCACTAACCGGACGAACTCTGCGGGCCAGAGGATCGTCATGATCTCTTCGAAGTCGCGACCGATCAGCGGGTGAATGTTGCGGAAGATGTTCTGCGAGGCGGCACTGACTTGCTTCATGCGGAACTGCGCATCGACGATGTACAGGCCGAACGGCGAGTTGTCGATCAAGCTGACGAATGTGTTGTGATTCTGCCGCAACTGCTCCTCGTCCAGCTTCCGGGCAGTGATGTTGTCGTGAACGATCACGACGCGAACCGGCCCCGGGCTTTGGAACCGCGTGACCCGCATCATGTACCATCGCGGTTCCGCCGGCGAGTGGCAAGGGTACTCCAATTCGAAACGGGTCCGCCGACCGGCGAGAACGTCTCGGATTCCTTCGGTGCAAAGCGATCCGTCGCACTCGGGGGCAAATGTCGTCTCGTACTCCATGAGATAACTCGCCCCGACGCCGTAGTTGGTCGCGGCGAATTGGTTCTCGTCGGCGAATCTCCGCCACGCTTCGTTGACTTCGAGTATCGTGCCGAATTCGTCGAGTACGGCGATGTGGCCCGAAAGGGCGTCGAGCGAGGAGCGTAGGAATCGCTGCGATTCGCGCAGCGCTTCCTCGGCTTGCTTTCGCGCGGTGATGTCGCGGATAGCGGCAGTCACGAGGATACCCGACTCGGTCTCCAAGGGGCTCAAACTGATTTCGACTTGGAACTCGGTCCCGTCTCGGCGTGCGGCCCACAGTTCCTGACCGGCCCCCATCGGCCGCAGCTTGGGATCCCCGAAAAATCCGTGGCGATGGTCGGGGTGACGGTCGCGGAATCGCTGCGGGATGAGAACCTCGATGGGCTGCCCGATGAGTTCGCCCCGGGCGTAGCCGAACAGCTTTTCCGTTTGGGCGTTAATCAGCGCAATCCGTCCTTCGCCGTCGATGATCACCATCGCGTCCGGCGCGGATTCCAGCAGGCCACGAAACTTTTGTTCCGCCCGCTTGCGCTCGGTGATGTCGAGGTTGGTGGCGAAGGTTTTCAGCGGCTCGCCGTTCGGATCGAACTCGATGAACCACTCGCTCTCGATGTGGCGCTCGATCCGATCGTCGCCGAGAACGCGGTACTCGATCTTGCCGACGCGGCGGCCGTCGGTGAAATCCCGTAGCGCGGCCTCCACACTCGGTCGGTCGTCCGGCACGACGTGTTCGAGCAATAGCCGAGTGCCCACGGTAACGTCGGTTTCTTGCTCCGGCGGTGGGGCGTAGCCCATGACCGCCTCGAAGTTCTCCGCCGTCCGCGCTCCGCCGCTCGCGAGGTCGACTTCGACGTAGGTCAACCCGGCCGCATTCGCCGCGTGGTGCAGGCGCGATTGGCTCGCGAGCAAAGCGTCTTCGGCTCGCGTCCGTTCCGTGATGTCGTTGAAAACGACGGCGACCTTCCGGCTGTGCGGATCGCCGACTCGGCAGGCGTAGAAGTCGAACCAGCTGCCGTCCAGCAATTTCGATTTGTTGACGGCGCGGACCGGCTCGCCGGTGCGCGCGACTCGGCCGTAGATCTCGAACCAATGCTCGTCGATGTCCGGCACGAGTTCTCGCATCCGTTTGCCCGTCGCCCCGTGCAAACCGGTCTGCCGCGTGAACGCCGGGTTCACTTCCAAGAAGCGGTAATCGTCCGGTTCGCCGCTTTCGCCGAAGATCATTTCGATGACGCAGAAGCCCTCGTCGATCGAATCGAACAGGGTGCGGTAGCGCGCTTCGCTCTCGTGCAGCGTGGTTTCGGCCCGGAGGTGTTCCAATTGCGTCCAAATGTGCGCGGTCAATTCGCGCGCGAGTTCGATTTCGTCTTCCCGCCAGTCGTAGGCCACCGAGTGGTAGAGGCACAGCGCAAAGCGCCACTGCCCGTTCCGGATCAGCGGCGCGCAGAGGAATGACGCGATTTTGAGCGCCGCGAATTTCTCCGGGGTCGTGCGCGGGTCCGTGGCCGTGTCACGCACCACGATCATTTCTCCCGCCCGCGCCGTGCTTATGAATGCCCCTTCCACGAAATCCGCCAAGCGATGCACACCGACTAAGCCCGGTACATCCTCCCGATGCCAGTCGTGGAAGATCACCACCTCGTCCGCCGCTTCATCGATCTCGACGAACGCGCAGAGCGAGAGGTTCAGGTACGCGCCGATCTTCGCGCCGACGGTCCGGATCATTTCGTCCACGTTCGTGAATCGCACAAGATCCTGGTTGACGGAGGCGATAAACGCGAGGTTCAGTTCCGCCCGCTTGCGGTCGGTCACATCGCGCGACACCGCGAGGAGTTGCGCGGGCTGGCCCCCGGCGTTCAGAATCGGCGAAATCGACACGTCCCACCACTTGGGTTCGCCGCGCAGCGTGCGGAAATAGCCGACGAAGTTCGCGGTCTTACCACCCGACGGTTCGCCCGCCTGTTCCACGGCCGCACAGGCCGCGCGACGATCGTCGCCTTCCCAAAAGTCGACCCACGATGTGTTCAAGTACGGTCGGACATCTTCGATGCCGAGGAGATCGAGCCCGCACTGGATCGAGAGCAAATTGCCTGCGAGGTCGAGAACCTTAATGCAGTCGGGGCTGCTCTCGATCATGCTGCGGTTGAACGCCTCTTTTTCGCGCACCGCATCTTCCGCCCGCTTGCGATCGGTGATGTCGTAAAAGCAATTGATTGCTCCCGCGACTTCCCCGCGTCCGTCCTTCAGCGAACGGATATTCACCACGACGGTAATCCGCGAGCCATCGGGCCGCTCGACGAGCACTTCCGCGTCGCGCACATCCGCAATCTTGCCGCTCAACACCTCGGCCATAGGGCATTGATCGTGGGGCATGAAACTGCCGTCCGTACGGAACAGCTTGAACGAGCCGCAAAACCGCTCGTCGGTATCCCCGAGCGCTGGCTCGCGGTCCCACAGTTCCGCAGCGCGTCGGTTGAATTCCCGAATCGTCCCCGAGGCATCGCAGGAATAAACGGCCACTGGACCCGATTCGAACAAAACGCGATAGCGCTCTTCGCTCTCTCGCGCCGCCGCACTCGCCCGCTCCGCCTGCTCGGTCAGTTCGTGTTGGCGAATCGAGGACAGCAAGAGTGCCTCATTCATGTCGCGAAGTTGCTGCACAATATCACGGTCCGCCGGTGGGGCTGATGTTCGAGTGCTACTCATTGGCGTCGTCTCCTTCGTCCGCGGTGCGTCCTTGCGGAATGTCCAGCCCTATTCTTCTGCTCCCGCCTCGCTGCTTTGCGGCGGTGTGCCCTGGGTCTGTTCCAACCACGGGCCGGGGATGCCGCTGGTCAGGGCGCGGTAGCCGCGCATCGGCTCGCCGATCGCCAAGCCCTTGGCGGTGACCTCGTAGGCGCACATGTCAATCGAGTGCTTGCTGCGGCGCATCTTCACCACCATGACGATTTTGCGCAATTGTCCATGGATCGAGGCGTAGCGCATGCGCACGATGTCGTCGGCCAG
>JAYVXI010000188.1:0-4489 GCA_043785305.1 Limnoglobus sp.
ATTCGGCCAAAATCGGACGTAAGTCGTTGGTGTGTTAGCTACATTCCGCAATTCGGGAGTGAGTTCGCGGAGGGGTGGGTGGTAAGTGCCGAAACCACTTTCCTGCTACCCAGAATCGCCGCGATTGGAACCATGCCGATGAATCGGGTCTCCGAACCAGACACTTCGTCGTGAACTGCCTCTCCCTGCGACTGCCAGACTAGACGCTCGTTTTGCAGCAATTTTTGATGTCATCGAACAAATACGCGACGGGAATTGGCAACGGTAGTAAACTGACGGGGGAGTGTTCCAGAAGCGAAACGCGAACGGCAAACGGCATAACTGACAGGTGGCGGACCCGTGAATTTTCGTCGATTGATCGCGACGCACGACATGCTTTTTATCACGCTCGACACGCTTCGATACGACGTGGCTGTGGAATGTTGGACGGCGGGCCGAACGCCGGTGTTGCAGTCGGTGATGTCCGCGAGCGGTTGGGAAAAGCGTCACACGCCCGGTTCGTTCACGTATGCGGCCCATGCCGCATTCTTTGCGGGTTTCTTGCCAACGCCCGCTTCGCCGGGCGTTCACCCGCGACTGTGGGCGCTCGCGTTTCCCGGCAGTGAAACCACGACCGAAGAGACGCTGGTTTTCGATGCGCCGGACATCGTCCGTGGGTTTCGCAATATCGGTTTTCGCACGATTTGCGTCGGTGGCGTTGGGTTCTTCAACGCGCTCACTCCCCTCGGAAATGTCTTTCCCACGCTGTTCGACGAATCGGTTTGGTCGCCCGAACTCGGCGTCACCGAGCCTCGATCGACGGAATGGCAAGTCGACTGCCTCATTCGGAAAGCCGTCGCACTCTCATCGGAAACGCGACTGTTTGCGTTCCTGAATGTCTCGGCCATTCACCAGCCGAACTGTTATTATCTAGCGGGCCACACGACCGATTCTTGCGCGACGCAAGCGGCGGCGCTCGCTTATGTCGATGGCCAACTCGGCCGCTTGTTCGATGCGTTCGCGAAGCGTGCGCCGACGGTCGTCATCGTTTGTTCCGATCATGGGACGGCCTACGGTGAAGACGGCTACGTTGGGCATCGGCTCGCGCATCCCGTCGTTTGGGATGTGCCGTACGCCGAGTTCGTTTTGCCGCATCGCCCGAATGGAAGTGGGAAATGACGCTGCCAACGATCGACGGCGATGGCCTGTATCGCGGCTACGTCTATGCGTATCCGCACAAAACGGCCTATCGCACCTTCGATGAGCCGAAATCACTCCGCGAAGCGTGGGCCGAAGAGGCGACCGATTCGCTGTTTCTGTACGTACACATTCCGTTTTGCTCGATGCGTTGCGGGTTCTGCAATCTGTTCACGCAAGCGAAACCGCAAGATCGCCTGGTGACGCACTACCTCGAAGCACTCGAACGCCAAACGGAACGTATTCGCGTTGCGATACCCCGCGCGCGATTTGCACGATTCGCGATTGGCGGCGGTACGCCCACATACCTTTCTGCGCGGGAACTCGACGATCTTTTTACGCTCGCACGAACTCGGCTCGCAGTCGATACGCAAACCGTGCCGACGGCGATCGAAGTCTCGCCAGACACGGTGGATGTCGAGAAAGTGGCGCTGTTGAAGTCGTGGCACGTCGAGCGTGTGAGCATCGGCGTGCAGTCGTTTTTCGAGTCGGAAACGTCTGGGTGCGGGCGGCCGCAAAGTCGCGAAACGGTCGCGTCCGCACTGACGAGGCTCGCGGATGCGAACTTTCCCACGTTGAATATCGACCTCATCTACGGCTTACCGGGGCAGACCGAAACCAGTTGGCTCGCGTCGATCGAAATGGCGTTGGCGTACGAACCGGAAGAATTGTTCCTCTACCCGCTCTACGTCCGCCCGCTGACCGGGTTGGGACGTTCGCGAAAAGAATGGGACGACCAGCGGCTGTCGCTGTATCGCCACGGGCGCGATCTGCTGCAACGCAAAGGTTACGAGCAGATCTCCATGCGGATGTTTCGCCGCAACGATGCGGTGCGAAATGCGGAGCCGAATTATTGTTGTCAGCGCGATGGCATGATCGGCCTCGGTTGCGGCGCGAGGTCGTATACGCGCGGTTTGCATTATTCGCTCGACTATGCGGTGCATCCCAAAAGCGTGCGTGAAATCATCCGCGATTACGTCGCCACGACCGACGCCGAGTTCGATTTCGCCAGGCACGGCTTCGCATTAAATGCGGAGGAACAGCGTCGGCGATTCGTGTTGCAGTCGATTCTGAATCGCTCTGGACTCGATCCGCAGGAATACGAATTGCTGTTTCACACCTCGGTAGCCGACGATTTCCCGCTGTTCGCCGAACTGGTATCGCTCGGTTACCTCGCCTTTCGCAACCACCGTTGGGTACTGACTCCCGAAGGTCTGGAACGCTCCGATGCGATTGGGCCGCAGTTGTTCTCGAAGGCCGTCGATCGGCAGATGACGGAGTACGAACAGCGATGAACCTCTCGATTCTGTATCGCGGGCCGCTTTCCAGTTGCAACTATGCTTGCGATTATTGCCCGTTCGCGAAGCGGACCGAAACGGCTGCGGAACTGGCTGCCGATCGTGCCGACTTGGAGCGGTTCGTCGATTGGGTGGCCGCACAGACGAATCGCCGAATCGGCGTGCTGTTCACGCCCTGGGGCGAGGCACTCGTTCGCAAGTGGTATCGCGACGCCATCGTGCGGCTCACGCAACTCGAACATGTGGATAAAGCGGCGATTCAAACGAATCTATCGTGCAAACTCGATTGGACCGAGCTTTGCAACAAGCAAAAACTCGGGCTTTGGTGTACCTATCACCCCGCCGAAACGACGCGAGAACGCTTCCTGCGCCAGTGCTTCGATTTGCACGCGCGCGGCGTTCGCTTCAGCGTCGGCGTCGTGGGATTGACCGAATATGCAACGGAAATCGCAGCGATTCGGGCGTCGCTTCCCGAAGACATCTACGTCTGGATCAATGCGTATAAACGGCAGGCGGACTATTATTCTGCGGAGATCCTGCAGCAGTTCGAGCGAGTCGATCCGTTGTTTCCGTTGAATAACCAGTACCACAAAAGCCTCGGCGAACGCTGTCGCGCAGGGCACACCGCAATCACCGTCGACGGCGCGGGCGTGGTCCGGCGTTGCCACTTCATCGACCGCCCCCTCGGCAACATTTACGATGGCAGTTTCGAGAAAGCACTCATCGCGCGGCCCTGCACGAACGACACCTGCGGTTGCCACATCGGCTACGTTCACCTCGAACGATTGAACCTTTACGAAACGTACGGCAACGGGCTACTCGAACGAATCCCGGCGAAGTCAGGGTCGTAAGGAATCCTTATCTCAGTATTGCAGTATTACTTGATCGCCCGAAGAGGCTACTTCTCGGCAGAAGGTGTCTCGATCCGAGGTGGGAGCGATACGGGATCGTTATCGAAGCGGATGGCGGTCACGTTCCCGGCGGCATCGTAAGTGAACCGGAGTGGCTGGCCGACGACCGACCGGCGAACGGCCCGGTATAGCTCGGTCGGGAACCATACGAATTCGCCAAAGCCGTAGGTAGCGATGGTGCCCATCATCAGGTATATGTTCTTCTGTGGCTCCGCGATCTTGCGATGGGTGGTGAAATCCTCATAGGGCATACCCTCAGCTTGGCCGGTCGCGGTCGGCAGTCCGAAAGCCTCGTGGACTTTCGCCTGTGACTTCAACGCGGTCAGATCCTTGCCGGTGTTGACAACGAGCATCGTGCAGCCGATCGAGGGCAACACGCAGGCGATCAGCAGTAGGCAGGCGGCTCGCATCGTGTCTCCAGATTGCACAGGTGCTGGTGAATACCCGTGCGGCTCTGGGTGTCAAGCGCAAGAGGCCGACGACGGGCGTTGTGGAGATTCAAAATGATTGCAAGTGACCAGGAACTGAAAATCACCCGGGAGCGGGTATCTTACCTCATCGATCTTCTGGCCCGGTTGCGAGTCAGCAGTCGCCCCGAGGAGTTAGCCCTCGTTTCGAGTGGATATCGAGCCGAAGTCGAGCGAATGCAACGCGAGGTTCTCGATTACCTCACTCAACCGTCGACGGCAAAAGCGGGCTAAATCACGATCTCTTCAGCGTTATGTGTCAGAAGGGCGATCTATGGCATGGAGCGGTGATTTCCATGAATTAAAGGCGTTCCTGCGAGATTTCGCCAACATCGACGGCGATCTTGTACCTTACGATTTCGGCGGCGTGCTGTTGCTGTGGGTGGCTCTACTGGACAACCTCCAGGCCAATCACAACGACGCCGACTTGTCCGACGTGGCCGGATACTTGTCCCCTGAGCAGGCCGAGTTTCTGATTCCCCACCGCGCCGGGGAGGCCCCCCGCCCCACAGTGACAGGAACTTACCTATCTTATACATAGCGTATCGCGCGATGCTCGTTTGGTAAATGGTGATCGAGTCTTTATGACTCAACCCGTTGGTTCGACTGAGCTGGGGGGCGTTTTCGGCCCACTCGT